>CAZEFG010000265.1:0-3726 GCA_964511355.1 uncultured Iamiaceae bacterium | reverse complement strand
GCTTCTCGGTGGGGGTCTTCTTGGCTGGTGCCTTCTTCGGTGCGGTCTTGGCGGGTGTCTTCTTGGCGGCGGTCTTGGCGGGCGCCTTCTTCGCTGCGGTCTTGGCGGGCGCCTTCTTGGCGGCGGTCTTGGCGGGCGCCTTCTTCGCTGCGGTCTTGGCGGGCGCCTTCTTGGCGGCCTTCTTGGCGGGCGCCTTCGTCGCTGCGGTCTTCTTGGCCGGGGCCTTCTTCGCTGCGGTCTTCTTGGTTGCCACGGGTGTGGTTCTCCTTGTCGGGGTGGTGGTGCCCGCCGCCATGCTCGACGCGCGGTGGTCTCCGTCGGAATCGGGTGCTGCGATGGCGTCGGATGCGCCAGCCTCGTCCTGGTCCGGCGCCGGAAGTGCTGCACCGGGCAGGGCGAGATCAATGCCGCGTCGCGGCGTGTCGATGGATTGGACCACGAAGGCCCGCGTCTCGCCAAGGGTCAGAATGTCGCGGGCGCGTCGGGGTGGTGGGTCTGACATCGACTTGAGGGGGACATAGCACTGGGCGTCGTCGACCGACACATAAGCGCCATGAGAACTGAAGCGTTCGACCGTGCCTTGCACCTCGCTGCCGACGGGGTGGGTGGCGACGAAGTTGATGAAGGTCAGGGGGGCATTGAGCGGTTCGGATTTGGATGAAGAAGCCTTGGCGCTAGATGCGCCCGCTGACTTGTCGGCTCTGGGTTGATCAGCAGCGGTCCGCTTCGATGACTTGTCGGCATCGGTCGCCTTGGCCGGAGCCTTCCTGGCGGGAGAGTTCCTGGCCGGAGCCTTCGATTCGGCGGCGCCTTTGTCAGGGCCCTTCTTTGAGGTCGCGGCCTTGGTCTTGGATGCATCCGAGGACTTGGAGGAAGCCTGCGCGGCGCGGGTTGCCTTGCGGCTGATTTCGCCCCGTACCGGGGTGCGCTCGACGAAGATCCATCCGATGTGCTCAACCGGCTTGCCGCCGATGAGCCGCCCCGAGTCGAACAGCCACGGGTGGGTCCCGTGAAACTCCTGGAACGAATCGTTGGAGAGAATCCTGGCTCCGGCGCGATCGGCGATCTGGAGAACGAAGGCGTCGCCGCGTCCGACCGTGCCCGCCGGAGGACTCACGATCTCACCGGCGAGTACCGCTTCCTCGTATTGGTCGCGTTCCTTCTTGTCGATGCGATGACCAAAGGTGGCGTCAACCACGACGGTGACGATGTCGGGTTGGTACTCGTTGATGAGTGCCTTAACCGCCTCGTCGAGTTGAGCGAGGCTGGGCAGGGATCTGCCTTCGGTGGCGATGTTGGATCCGTCGACAACGACGTGGTTGGTGGCCATCTCGACCACACAGTCAAGCAGGGTCGAGCTACCTACCTGTGGACCCTGCGTTTGATCGGTGTCGCGAGATCGACGTTGCCGAGGGGATTGAGGCCGCTGTGGTGCGCCTACCATCGGCGAGATGTTGCGCGCTGTGCTGTTCGATTTCGGTGGTGTGATCCTGTCGAGTCCGTTCGAGGCTCTTGCCGCCTACGAACGCGACAATGCTCTGCCCGAAGGTCTCATCCGTCAGCTCAATGCCACCAACCCCGACGACAACGCCTGGGCGAAGCTCGAACGCAGCGAGGTAGATCTGGCGGGATTCGCCGACCTGTTCGAAGCCGAAGCTCAAGACGCCGGATACAAACTTGACGGGCTGGCGATCATCGGCCTCCTCGGAGGAGAGGTTCGACCGGCGATGGTCGAGGCCTTGCGCCGGTGCGCGGCACGGCTGAAGACCGGCCTGCTGACCAATAACTTCGTCGCCGGGGCGCGGGCCGAGGCTCCCGCCGACGATCCCACCGGTCGCCAGGCCCAGATCGCCGACATCATGGGGATGTTCGACGTGATCGTCGAGTCGAGCCAGGTGGGAGTGCGCAAGCCCGATCCACGCTTCTATGAGATCGCCTGCGAGAAGTTGGGCATCGAACCCCACGAAGCCGTATTCCTCGACGATCTGGGCATCAACCTCAAGCCGGCGCGAGCCATCGGTATGCAGACCATCAAGGTCATCGACCCCGACGTCGCCATCGCCGAACTCGAAGAGATCGTGGGCTTCCCACTGCGCAGCTGACAAGCGCTGATCGCAGGATCCGAGCGGTATGCGATCGGATCCTGCGATCAGGCGAGTTTGGGTCGTGTGGTGCCGTCACATGATGGGCCTCGGTGCCACCGTGGCCTGGCCCGGCCGTTCACACGCGGTCTATCCCCGGTCAGCGGTCGATCTTTTGACAGTATGAACGGATGGACGTCCGATGGCGGCGAGCGGCTGCTTACGTGGTCTGCCGCGATGAGCAAAGTCGCCTGTTGCTGACGCGATTCTCGGCCCCAAAAAGTCCTGACCATGGCAAGTGGACCATGCCAGGCGGAGGCATGGAGTGGGGCGAGTCGCCCAACGATACGGCCGCTCGCGAACTGGAGGAGGAGACTGGCCTCGCGGCCAAGATCGGACCCATCCTCGGAGTGGTGTCTCGCTGGATTACCGCCGAGGAATCACTTCGAGGCGAGCCTGGTCATGTGATCGGCATCGTCTACGAGGGCGTGAAGCCAGCCGGTCGCCTGCGAACGCAATGGGCCGAAGGCACAACCCACGGGGCGGCATGGTTCACCCTCGACGAAGTGCGCGCCCTCCCGCGAGTGGCCCTCGTGGACTTGGTGCTCGACCTCATCTAGGGCGACAGCCGTCTGCCCACACACGTCCGTTGGAGTTCTGCCGCCAGTCGTTCGGGGTCGTCGACCTGGATGACCAGCGTTGGACGTTCAGCTGTACGCGAGACCCACGTTCGCTACTCGCAGGATCCGAGCGGTATGCGATCGGATCCTGCGACTAGCGCCGGTGGACTGGAGCACCACCGCACCACCACGAGCCAACGCGTCGTTCGTGGGCACGTGGCTGCACGGCCGTAACTGTGCTCGTCGAGCACGACCGCCGCGGTCCGAGAGCGTCGACTTCCCGGCTGTGGGAAGTCCGGACACGATCACGAGAGGCCCCCAACCGCTCTCTGCTGCGGCGCTTCGCAGTTCGGGCACAGCCATCAGTCGTCACGGTTCCAGGTAGGCCATGCGGCCGGAATCTGCGGCTGCCGCGGCGGCGCGCATCCGCGCCGCCTTCGTCGGGGTGAGGTAGTCATCGAGACGATCGAGCGAGACAAACTCTGCGGCCCGGAGCTCGTCGTCGTGTAGCTCGTACGCTGATGCTGGCTCGTGCGTGACACCGCCGTCGAAGACGAACATGATGCCGTCGAGAGGCCTCGTACCCCGCTCGGAGTAGGCAACGACCAACAGGTCGCCGACCTCGAACGACCGGCCCAGTTCCTCTTCAGATTCGCGAGCAGCGGCCTCGCGTGGCGACTCGTCCAGCTCGACCAGGCCGCCGGGGATCTCCCAGGCGGCCTTGTAGGTGGGATCGACCAGGAGCACTCGCCCCTCCAGATCACGGATCAGGAGTCCTGCACCGACCGCCTTAAGCGGTAGCCCGAACGCGTTGAAGTCGACGGGATCGCTCATCGGCCAAGGATCGCACAGACCGCTTCAAGGGGGTTGCTTGAGTCTTGAGGCATGCGCGCTGAATGGTTCGCCGAGACCCGGCGGCTGGTGTGGCTAGAGGTCGGCGAAGGCCTTGGTGAGGATGGCGTCTTGTTCCTGGGCGTGGATGGTGGCCGACCCGGTGGCGGGGCTGCCCGACTCGCGGCGGCTGA
>CAZEFG010000264.1:0-3742 GCA_964511355.1 uncultured Iamiaceae bacterium | reverse complement strand
ACGTCGCCATGCGGTTCAACAGCCGCTACGGCGACACCTTCGTCGTGCCCGAGGCGGCCATCCCCAAGGCCGCGGCCCGGGTGATGGACCTCCAGAACCCCACCAACAAGATGTCGAAGTCCGCCGACTCGCCCCAGGGCACGGTGTCGATGCTCGACGAACCGGCGGTGATCGAACGAAAGTTCAAGCGCGCGGTCACCGACAACGACGCCGAGGTCCGCTTCGACCCCGACACCAAGCCGGGCGTGTCCAATCTCTTGTCGATCCTGGCCGCGTGCACCGACCGCACGGCGGAGGCCGTGGCCGGCGACTACACCCAGTACGGGCCCCTCAAGGCCGACGCCGCAGCGGCGGTCATCGAACTGTTGGCCCCGGTGCAAGCTCGCTACGCCGAGTTGGCGGGCGACCCCGCTGCCACCGCCGAGATCCTCTCGGCCGGTGCCGATCGCGCCCGCGCCCTCGCCGCGCCGGTCCTCGACCGCGCCCGCAACGCCGTCGGTCTCCTCTCCCGCGCCTGACCCCGCCCGGCCATCGGGGTCTAGTCGTCGTCGCAGGCTTTGAGGACGTCGGCCAGGTGGCGGGGCACGGTCCACTGGTCGGGGGGTAGGTGGTGTTCCCGGGCCCAAGCCACCACCGTGGGGTCCGAGCCGGCGAGGTCCAGAAGTTCGGCTCCCAACTCGTCGTGGCGTAGGTACAGCCCGACCCGGCGAACGAAGCCCCTTCCCCGTGACCATTGATGCGCCATGTCGCGACCCGCAGCGGCGGCCGACACGGTGGCGATGACCCGGCCATAGGTACGCAGGCCCGCCACCGATTTGCCCACATCGTGCAGCAGTGCGGCCGCCAGAACCTCGGTAGATGCCTCGTGGCCCAGTGACCGCTCGACCCGGCGGGCGACCGCTGCGCTGTGACGCCGATCGGGGCCGGATAGCCCCCGCCAGAGGTCGAGCTCGGGTTCGCTCAGGATGCTCGTGACCCACTCGAGGTCGGTGCCCGTAGGCCCGCCCGGGCGCAACGAGCCGAAGAACCGACGACTCAGGTGAACGAGCGAAGCCACCGCCCCAGGCTAGATGGGCTCAGGCGTGGTTGATGCAGCGGCGGCTGGTAGGCATGGCCTCAAGCCGGGCGTCAGCGATGGGCTCACCGCACACCTCGCAAAGGCCGTAGCGGCCTTCGTCGAGCGCCTTGAGCGCCGCCTCGACGTCGTCGAGCTGCTCACGCAGGGAGTTGGACAGGGACAGGTACTCGCCTCGTTCGGCCGCAACCTGACCCGAATCAGCAAAGCCCCCGTCGAAACTGAGGCTGGTGTCGGTGTTGGAGGCCAATTCACCGACGCTGGCGCGCAGACGTTCCTGCTCGTCTTCGAGCTGTTTGCGAATGGCGTCAGAGTCACGGACCTCGTCCATCAGGACAGGGTAGCCAGATCACCGCCGCGACGGGGCCATGTTCAGGTCCTCGACCTTGGCATCGTCGCTCGCGGGTGGGCCGAGTCATAGACCGCCCAGAGCCGTTCGGTGGACACCCTGGTGTAGATCTGGGTGGTGCTCACCGACGAGTGGCCGAGCAGTTCCTGGACCACCCGCAGGTCGGCCCCGTGATCGACCATGTGGGTGGCGCACGAGTGACGCAGTACGTGGGGGCTCAGGTCCTCGCCAAGGCCACACAGCTGGCCGTAACGACCAACCACCATCCAAACCCCTTGGCGCGAGATCCGTCCTCCGCGGGCATTGAGGAACACAGCCTCGGCGTCGCCTCGCCGCCTCCACCGGGCCGGAGCCAGTGCGCCGCGCCCGGCGTCGTCGATCCAGGCCTCCAACGCCAGCCCGGCGAGTCGTCCGAGTGGCACCACGCGCTCCTTCGACCCCTTGCCGAACACCCGCATCCGTGCCCGGAAGACGTCGATATCGCCCAGTGACAGCCCCACCAGCTCCGAGACACGGACTCCGGTGCCGTAGAGCACTTCGAGGATGGCCCGGTCGCGGCGGGCTATCGGTTCGTCACCAACGACGCTGGCCAACAGAGCGTTGATCTGCTCCTCGGAGAGGGCCTTGGGAATCGAATCGGGTTTGCGGGGAGGGTCGACCTCGGCGGTGGGGTCGGCGGCTATCCGGTCCTCGTCGAGCAGGTACCGGTACAACGATCGGACAGCCACGAGGCGACGGACCACGGTGGCCTCGACCAAACCGTCGCCCCTCAACGCCACTAGAAAGCCCCGGACGTGGTCGGCGCGGGCTTCAAGGAGCGGCACCTCCTCGGCGTGCAGATACCGCGCCCAGGAGGACAGATCCCGGCGATAGGCCTCGATCGTCGATGCGGCCCTGCCGCGCTCGGAGGCCAACCACACCAACAGGTCCTCGGCTTCGTCGGGCAGCCGGACCGGGTCGGTCACCTGGTTCAGCGCTCCAGATGACGATGGGCGAGCAACAGTCCAAGCGCGGTCTTGCCGTCGGTGATCTCGCCCCGTTCGACCCGGTCGACCGCTTCCGACAACGCCACCCGTTCGATGGTCATGTGGTCCTCTTCGATCCCGTCGGCTCGTCGATCGACCGGGTCGAGGCCCACGCCCAGAACGATTGCCGTGCGATGGTCAGTGAACCCTGCGGCGGGGTGGTAGGTGGTGAGAGGACGGATCACCCGGGCTCGGAAACCCGCTTCTTCCTCGAGCTCGCGTTGCGCGGTCGCTTCGGGAGGCTCCCCGTCGACGTCGCACATGCCGGCTGGGATCTCCACCAACTCGGCCTCGATCGGTGACCGGAACTGACGTACCAGGATCACCTCCCAGTGACCGCCGTCGGGGGCCCGATCGACCGGCACGATCCCCACCGCCGAGGGGGTTCGCACGACGTCGCGGGCGAACTCCTCACCATTGGGTGAGACGAAGCGGGCTTCAACCAAACGGACGAGATAGCCCTGGTGGATCAGCCGCTCGTCGAGGCGCCGAAAGCCGGAATCGGCCTCGGTCACGAAGCGGGAACCGCCTCGGCGTCGACATCGATCAGCCGGGGGTTGCGTCCGTCGGCCCGGGCCAGCGCAGCCTGGATCAAGCCATCAAAGAGCGGTGCTGGTCGGTCGGGGCGGCTCTTGAACTCGGGGTGAGCTTGGGTGCCGACCCAGAAAGGATGGTTGCGCAGCTCAATGAACTCGACCAACCGCCCGTCAGGAGAAGTGCCCGAGCACACGAAGTCGGTGCCGTCGAACTTCGAGCGGTAGCGGGGGTTGAACTCGTAGCGGTGCCGATGCCGTTCCGAGACCACGGTCTTGCCGTACAGCTCGGCCACCTGGGAGCCCGGAGCCAGTTCGGCCACGTAAGCCCCGAGACGCATCGTGCCGCCCATATCGGTGACCTCGCGCTGGGCGTCCATCAGATCGATCACCGGATGAGCGGTCTGGGGATCGAACTCGGTGGAGTTCGCTCCCACGAGTCCGAGTTCGTCGCGGGCGTACTCGATGACCATGACCTGCATGCCCAGGCAAAGCCCAAGGCACGGGATCTTGTGTTCGCGGGCGTAGCCGGCCGCGGCGACCTTGCCCTCGACGCCGCGTTCGCCGAACCCGCCCGGCAACACGATGGCATCGAGATCACGTAGACGGCCGGCGGCCAGCAGGCCTTCGACCTCTTCGGCTTGGATCCAGTCGACTTCGATGTTGGCCCCGTGGGCGAAGCCGGCGTGTCGCAGCGATTCGACTACCGACAGGTAGGCGTCGGGGAGGCTCACGTACTTGCCGATGATGCCCACCCGCA
>CAZEFG010000263.1:1684-3769 GCA_964511355.1 uncultured Iamiaceae bacterium | reverse complement strand
CGGAGGCGGGTCACGGCCTTGGTCTCGTCGCCGTGCCATTCGAGCGACAGATCGAGGTGGCGCTCGATGACAGGGGCGAGGTCGCCCAGGCGGGGTGGCCCGAGAGGCTCATCGCCGGCGAAGACCCGGGCCAGATCGGCGAACAACCATGGCCGACCCAGACAGCCTCGACCGATGACCACGCCTTCGCATCCCGTTTCGGTCATCATGCGAACCGCATCGCCAGCCGACCAGATGTCGCCGTTGCCGAGCACCGGGACCTCGGCGGGCAGTTCGTTGCGCAGCCGGGCGATGGCCGACCAGTCGGCGGTCCCCGCGTAGCCCTGGATGGCGGTGCGGGCGTGGAGGGCCACTGCAGCCGCCCCGGAGTCGGCGGCGATCCGGCCGGCTTCGCGGTAGGTGAGGCGGTCGGGGTCGAGGCCCATGCGCATCTTGACCGTGACCGGCACCGCGCCCGGGCCGGCGGCGTGGTCGGCGGCTTCCACCGCCGCGGTGATGATCGCTCCCAACAGGGCCCGTCGCACCGGCAGGGCCGATCCGCCGCCGTGGCGGGTGACCTTGGGAACGGGGCACCCGAAGTTGAGGTCGATGTGGTCGATCTTGGCGCTACCAGCCAGGCGGCGCACCGCCTCGCCCATGGCCTTGGGGTCAGCCCCGTAGAGCTGGACCGAGCGCAGCGTCTCGTCGGGGTGGTGACTGGCCATCGCCCACGACTTCGGTGAACCCTCGGCCAGACCCCTGGCCGTGAGCATCTCGGAGACGAACAGCGCGCCACCGGCTTCGGCGCACAGCAACCGGAACGGGGCGTCGGTCACTCCCGCCATCGGCGCCAGCACCACCGGCGTGGCCAGACCGAGAGGTCCGATTCTCAACCCCGGCCGGGTCGGCTCAGCGGTCACGCTCGGGGGTGCCAGCGCAGCACCCATCGCTCGGCCAGGCGAAGGATCGTCACCCCGGCGATTCCCATCAGCATCAGCACCAGTACTGCCGCCCACAGCTTGGTGTAGGCCAGGCTGTTGCGCGCCTGGACCATCGTGCGACCGAGACCTTCGGTCGATCCGAACCACTCGGCCACCAAAGCACCGATCAAGGCGAGCCCGATACCGACCCGCAGCGCCGAGAAGAGATAAGGCAACGAATGGGGGACCCGGAGCTTCCAGAACACCTCCCGGCGGGTGGCGGCCACCGATCGGAACAGCTCGTGGGCTGCCGGGTCGATCGCCCGAAAGCCCGTGGCGGCGTTGACCACCAGGGGCACGAAGGTGATGAGGGCAGCGGTGACGACCTTGGGCGCCAATCCGAAACCCAGCCAGACGGTGAGGGGAGTGGCCAGCGCGATCACGGGGGTGACCTGGACCATTGTGATCACCGGGGTGAGGGCTCGGTCCATCAGCGCCCAATGCGACACCAGAACCGCTATCACCACCGCCACCACGAACGCAGCCGACAGCCCAAGCAGCGCCTCACGGCCCGTGACCACAGCATCGGACCACCAGCGTCCCGGGTTGTCCCAGACCTCGACCACGATGGCCGACGGCGCGGGGAGGATGATCTCCTTGATCCCTCGGTAACGGACGAAGGCTTCCCAGCCACCGAAGATGACGGTGAACGCGACCAGCGGGGGGATCAGCCCGGTGATGCCGCGCAGGAGCGGTCGAGGCTGGACCGGGTCGGGGTGTCCGGCGACCACCGTCACGATGGATTCGTCCTCACGGGCGTCCCTTGGTGCAGGGTGTGGCGGATGTTGCTGACATGGGCGTGAAACGCCGGGTCGTCCTCGATGCCGATCCGGCGGGGACGGGCCAAGCTGATCGTCTCGATGTGGATCACCTCGCCCGGACGAGGCGACATCACGACCACCCGGTCTGACAGGGTGACCGCTTCGTCGATGCTGTGGGTGACGAACACACACGTCGCCCGGGTGTTTTCCCAGACGTCGAGCAGCAGATAGCGCATGTCGGTGCGGCTGATCTCGTCGAGCGCAGCGAAGGGCTCGTCCATCAACAACACCGGCGCCCGCAGGGCCACCGCCCGGGCCAGCGCGACCCGTTGTTGCATCCCGCCGGAGAGCTCGACGGGATGGGC
>CAZEFG010000263.1:0-1584 GCA_964511355.1 uncultured Iamiaceae bacterium | reverse complement strand
CCGGCGATGATCCTCAACAGGGTGCTCTTGCCACAACCACTGGGCCCGATGATCGACACGAACTCGCCCTCGGCGATGTCGAGGTCGACGCCGGCCAGGGCCTCGAGTGACCCGCCCTTTCGCTCGAACCGTTTGGATACGCCAGCGAGCCTTATGCCCTCGGCAGCGGTGGTCGGCTCGGTCATCCGGGGAGCAGACGCTCGACGTACTTGGCGATGATGTCGACTTCGAGGTTCACCGGTGAACCTTCGGGCTTGTGGCCCAGGGTGGTGACCTCGGCGGTGTGGGGGATGATGGCGGCGGTGATGCCGTCGTCGAGCACGGCGACGATGGTGAGGCTGACCCCGTCGATGGTGATCGACCCCTTCTCGACGCAGTACTTGAGCACCGACGGTGGCACCGTCACCCGCAAATCGGGGGGAGTAGCGACAATGTGGCCGACCCCGTCGACGTGGCCCTGGACTATGTGGCCGCCGAGGCGGTCGCCGACCCTGGCCGCCCGTTCGTAGTTGACCGGGTCGCCGACGGCGAGGTCGCCCAGGCTGGTGCGCGCCAGCGTCTCGTCACTGACATCGGTCTCCCACCAGTCGGCGCCGAAATCAACCACGGTGAGACAGCATCCGTTGGTCGAGATCGAGTCGCCGATCGCCACTGCTTCGAGCACCGTGGTGGCGGCGAAGCGGTAGCGCTCGCCGTCGCGGGACACGAAACGACCAAGTTCTTCGACCAGCCCAGTGAACATCAGCCCCAGACCTCCTGGACCTTGGCGAACACGCCCTGGTTGTGGCTGAACTCGACGACGTTGCCGTCAGGGTCGGTCAGGGCGCACACATAGCCCACCGGCGCCGGCATCTCGACCGGCTCCCAGGCCAGGCACCCAGCCTCGCGGCCCCGCTCGGCCACCGCGTCGACATCGGCTCGTTCGGGCAGTTCGATCCCCAGATGCGCGAACGGCGCCAGCTGTGGCTGGGGGGTTCCCTGCTTGTCGTAGAACATCACCAGGACCAACACGAAAGGGTTCTCGACCTGGCCGGGGTGGGCCAGCCACGCGTTCTGGCCGTCGGCGTCCTCGCGCCGGTCGAGCACCGCGAGGGGCGTGAAGGTCGTGTACCAGTCGACGGTGGCGTCGATCTCGGAGCACGGCAAGGCAATGTGGGTCCATCGAGGCTGGGAGAGCACCCGACAAGTCTGGCCTATGTTCGCGACTGGTCCACCCTGACCTTGGGTGCACGAACACGCGGACGGGCGCGATCTCCCGCTCCCATGGGCCAGATCCAGGATGGGGCGAAAGGATCGGCTTGCTGGTAGCCTCGAATGGCTCGCTGGGCACCCGCCCGCGCGCCTCCGCTTCGGTTCACGCCACGCGGTCCCCGAAGCCGGGCCCCAGTTCCCAACCTCACCGAAGGATCCCTACATGGCAGATCTCCACCAGCTTCCCCCCAAGTCCGACACGATCGCCGACAACCGTCTGCACGAGTCCGACACCGGGTCGCCCGAGGTCCAGATCGCCCTCCTCACCGAGCGCATCAACCACCTCACCGAGCACCTGAAGGTCCACAAGAAGGACCACCACAGTCGCCGCGG
>CAZEFG010000262.1:0-3818 GCA_964511355.1 uncultured Iamiaceae bacterium | reverse complement strand
GGTGAGCGAGTCGAGCCGGGCCGCCACCAGGCCCCGCAGAGTGGCGGGCAGACCCTCGGCGCCTCCGACCGAGCCCACGACTGCCTCAGGACCGCCACCCATCTCGACCAGCGCCACCAGCTCCTCGAGGAAGAACGGGTTACCGCCTGAACGGTCGAGCAGCAGATTTCGTAGGTCGTGGTCGAGGCGCCCTTCGACCAAGACGTCGAGGAGGGCACCGGTGGCTTCTCGTCCGAGCGGATCGACGTTGACGACCACCGAGTTGGCGCGTGCGTCGGGCGGGAGCCACGCCTCACCGAGTGGCGGACGCGCCGTGGTCATCAACATGAAAGGCGCAGCTTCGAGACGTTCGAGCAGTGCCACCAACAGATCGAACACCGGCCGGCCCGCCCAATGAAGGTCAGATACCACCAGCATGATCGGCTGTTGCGTCAACAACGCGTCGAAGAACATCCCCACCGATCGGGTGACCTCTTCGCGGGCCCGGGCGGGATCGATTTCGCGCAGCGGGCTCTCGACCCCCATCAGGTGCAACAGTCCGTTGGTGATGCGTTCGAGGTCGGCATCGGAACCGGCCAGGGTGGTCGCGTCGGCGACCCGACCGGCGACCACGCTGCGCAACTGGTCGGGATTGTCGTCGGCCGCCGCGCCGACGAAGGTGCGGATGGCCTGAGCGATGGGCCACCACACGTTGGCCTCGCCGTAGGCCACGCAACGACCCTCGAGGATGTAGGCCCGGTGACGCTGGGCCGCCAGGTCGGCGACCTCCCGCGCCAAGCGCGACTTACCCACCCCGGCCTCACCGACCAGGTTGATCACCGCCGCCCTCCGCTTGTCGACCGCGGCGTCGATGGCATGGCTGATCAGCCCGATCTCGGGGTCGCGGCCAACCAGCGGCGCGCGGGTACGGCGACGGCGGTAGCCCGGTGGGGCCAAGGTGGCGACGGCACGCCAGGCTTCGACGGCATCGGTACGACCCCGGACGGCCAGCGAACCCACCGGCTCGTAGCGGATCGAGTCACGGGTGGCGGCGTAGGTGGCGGGGCCGACCAGGATCTCGTTGGGTTCGGCGCTGCTCTGCAGGCGGCTCGCCGTGTTCACCACGTCGCCCATTGCCGTGTAGTCGCCCCCGGCTCGCAATGCACCCACGAGGACCTCGCCGGTGTTCACGCCGATCCGCATCTGGATCGGCGCCCCCAGCCCCTGGGCCCGACGCTGCAACGTGTCGGACATCCGCAGCGCGGCCCGAACCGCTCGCTCGGGGTCATCTTCGTGAGCGACGGGGGCTCCGAAGAGCGCCACGATGGCGTCGCCGATGATCTTGTCGACTCTGCCCCCAAAGCTGGTGATGTCGCTCACCAACAGCTCGAAGCACTGGTCGATCATCTGCTTGACCTGCTCGGGATCGCGTGACTCGGCGAGACCGGTGAATCCGACCAGATCGGCGAATAGCACGGTGACGACGCGGCGCTCGTCGCCGAGCAGAGACAACGGCTGCCCACACGACGGACAGAACCGGGCCCCGTCGGGGGTCGAAGAGCCGCAGGCGGGACAGATCACCTGGCCAGCATACGGCCGCTGCATCCTCGTGACCTCGGTCACGAGCGCCACCGTCCACCAATGTTGGGGACGAACCGGAGCGTTGTCGCTTACCATCGACAGTCGCCGCAGTGACCCGCGGCCTCCACGGAGGCTCGCCCTTTCCCTGCCCGTCTTCCAGCCGAAGGAATGCCCCTCCGTGAGCACCGCCGCCACCGCTAGCCCCATGTCCACCAAACTCGCCGCCCGGGCCGTGGCCGCCACCAAGACCTACGGTCACAGCGACACGCTGGTCACCGCCCTCGATGCCCTCGACATCGAGTTCGCCCAAGGCCGTTTCAACGCCATCATGGGCCCCTCCGGCTCGGGCAAGTCCACGCTCATGCATTGCATGGCCGGACTCGACGACCTCACCTCGGGCCAGGTGTTCATCGGCGACACCGATCTTTCCCAGCTCAGCGAGCGTCAGCTCACCACGCTGAGGCGCGACAAGGTCGGCTTCGTCTTCCAGGCCTTCAACCTCATCCCCACCCTCAGCGCCATCGAAAACATCGTGCTACCCATGTCGCTCGCCGGCCGCTCGCCCGACCAGGGCTGGGTCGACACCGTGGTCGACACCGTCGGTCTCGGTAACCGTCTCAAGCACAGGCCCAGCGAGCTGTCGGGGGGCCAGCAGCAGCGGGTGGCCGTGGCCCGAGCCCTGGCCAGCAAGCCCGAGATCATCTTCGCCGACGAGCCCACCGGCAACCTCGACTCCAACAGCGGCGCCGAAATCTTGCAGTTCATGCGCCAAGCCGTCGACGAGTTCGGCCAGACCATCGTGATGGTCACCCACGATCCGGTGGCAGCCAGCCACGCCGACCGGGTCGTGTACCTGGTCGATGGCCGGATCATCGACGAGACCCTCGATCCCAGCCGCGATTCGATCATCGACAAGATGAAGACCCTCGAGGTTGGCCGCTAGTGCTGCGCACCACACTCCGTTCGATCAGGGAGCACAAGCGGCGGCTGCTCTCGACCATCATCGCCGTGTTGTTGGGCGTAGCGTTCATGTCAGGGACCCTCGTGTTGGGCGACACGCTCGACCGTTCGATCGACGGCCTGGTCGGCGAGGTCACCGACGGAATCGACGCCGAGGTCCGCGGTCCCGACCTGTTCGACACCGGCTTCGGTGTGCTGCGCGCCCCGTTCGATGAGGCCCTCGTCGAGGTGGTGGCAGAGGTCGATGAGGTCACCTCAGCGGCCCCCTACGTCTCCCTTGAAGGCGCTCGCGTCCTCGACAGAGAGGGCGAACCGATCGGCCAGACCAACGGCGCTCCCACAATCATCGAATCGTTCACCGCCGATTCGGTCCTGACGAGCTACGAGATCGTCGACGGCCGCGGCGTCGAATCCGCTGACGACATGACGATGAACCGCAGCGCAGCCGAAGATGCCTCGCTTTCGGTGGGCGACACCGTCGAGATCGCCACGAGCGCGGGAATCCGCCCATTCGCGCTCGTCGGGATATATGAGATAAACGGCCAGGGCACCATCGCCGGAGCCGTCACGGTCGGCCTCCATCTCCCCGTCGTTCAGGAGTTGGCGGGAATCCCCGGTCAGGTGCAGAGCATCTCGGCTCGCAGCGACACCGTGGGCCAAGAGGAACTGGTCGCGGCGATCGAGGCCGCCCTGCCAGCCGAGGCCGAGGTTCAAGTGATCACCGGCGAAGAACTCACCGAGGAGTTCTCGGATGCCTTCAGCCAGTTCATCTCCATCTTCACCACGTTCCTGCTTGTCTTCGCGGTGATTGCGCTCATCGTCGGCTGTTTCATCATCTACAACACCTTCTCGATCCTGGTCGCCCAGCGCAGCCGCGAACTGGCTCTGTTGCGGGCCATCGGAGCCACCAGGCGCCAGGTGCTCGCATCGGTCCTGGTCGAAGCGGCCATCGTCGGTCTGGTGGCCGCCGCCATTGGCATCGTGGTCGGCATCTTGCTGGCCATCGGCATCTACCAATTGCTCGGTGCCATCGGGCTTGAGTTGCCCGGCAGCGGAACCGCCATCGCCACCAGCACCATCGTCGTCTCGATGGTCGTGGGCACCGGGGTCACCTTCTTTTCCGCCGTGGTGCCCGCCTGGCGAGCTACCCGCGTGGCTCCTCTGGCGGCCCTTCGCGACGTAGCTCAGGACACCTCGGGCACTTCGAAGGTCCGCGCCATCATCGGCGTCATCATCTTCGCCCTGGGCATCTTCTTCATGCTGCCCGCCTTCGGCGAGGACCCCGACACCGCGGCCCT
>CAZEFG010000261.1:0-3820 GCA_964511355.1 uncultured Iamiaceae bacterium | reverse complement strand
AACAAGTACTTCACCGACGGCGATCCCGGAGCACTCGTCAACATCGCCGGTGCCGGTGTCCTCGCCACCAGCAGCCAGCAAGAACTGGCGCAGGAGTTCCTGCGGTTCCTCCTCTCGCCCGAGGCCCAGGAGATGTTCGTCGAGGCCAACCACGAGCTGCCCGTCATCGATGACGTCGAGCCCCCCGCCGGGCTTCCCCGCATCGACTCTCTTCAGCTCCCGGTGTTCGACCTCAACCAACTGCTCGATCTGCAAGGCACCGTCGACCTGCTCATCGACCTGGGCATCCTTTGACGTCACACCAACCCTGATGTTCCGTAGCGGTCGCTGGTGACCGTTACCCAAGGGAACGCGGGACGGGAGCAGGTTCCGGTCGAAACCGATCGGGACCGCTCCCGTCGTCGCGTAACGACGTCGGTGGCGGCGTCGTTCGAATCGCCTCTGCTGAGACTGTTGGGTGCCTTGGTGGCCGCCAGCACCGCAGTACCGCTGGTGTACCTGGCCTGGCGGACCCACCAACTCGGATGGAGCGAGGCGTGGGAGATCGCCAGCTCCGACCGCAGCCGACGCCTGTTGTGGTCGACTCTGCGCCTGGCGGTGGCGGTCACCGCCGCGTCGGTCGCCATCTCGGTCCCCATCGCCTGGCTGACCACCCGAACCGACCTCCCTATGCGGCGCTTTTGGATCGTGGTCACCGCGCTACCTCTCGCCGTGCCCACCTATGTCGGGTCGTGGGCCCTGATCGGAGCGCTCGGGCCCAGGGGGATGCTCCAGGGGTTCCTCGAACGGGTCGGGGTGGAACAGCTTCCGCCGATCTACGGCTTCTGGGGCGCCTTCGGGGTGCTCACCCTCTTCTCGTACCCCTACGTGCTGCTCACCGTGCGCGCCGCCTACCGACGCCTCGACCCGAGCCTCGAGGAGGCGAGCCGCACCCTCGGCCGCGGCTCGTTCGTGACCTTCGTGAGAGTCGTGCTTCCCCAGCTCCGCCCGTCGATAATCGCCGGCGGACTGTTGGTGTCGCTCTACACCCTGTCTGACTTCGGGGCGGTCTCGATGCTCCGCTACGACACCTTCACCCGCGCCATCTACGTGCAGTACCGGGGGGCACTGAATCGCAACTCGGCTGCTGTCATGGGCCTGATGCTGGTGGTGCTCACCATCGTCGTGCTGGCTGCCGAACAGCGGGTGCGAGGCCGCGAGGAGTTCCATCGCCTGCACGCGGGGGGAGCGCGGTCAGCGAAGGTGGCCACCCTCGGTCGATGGCGGATCCCGGTCACCATCGCGCTGGGCTTGCTGGCGGTTCTGGCCCTGGTGGTGCCCCTGGCGGTCATCACCTACTGGATGTGGCGAGGCGGGCGGGCCGGCGAGCCGGTGATGCCCGATCTGTCGTTGGTGCGCAACAGCCTGGTGGCATCCGTGCTCGGAGCGGTCGCCGGGGTGACCGCTGCCCTGCCGGTAGCGGTGTTGTCGGTGCGTCATCCGGGGCGGTTGGCCCGCATGGTCGAGCGCCTGTCGTGGTCTGGGTACGCACTGCCGGGGGTGGTGGTGGCCCTGGCGTTGGTGTTCGTCGGCGCCCAGCTGCTCCCGTGGGCGTACCAGACGCTGGCCATGTTGGTCTTCGCCTACACCGTGCTGTTTCTCCCCCAGGCGGTGGGAGCGATCCGGGCGTCTCTCCTGCAGGTCACCCCGACGGTCGAAGAAGCGTCGCGCATGCTCGGGGTGGGACCGATCTCGACCTTCCGACGGGTGGTCCTGCCCATGGTGCGCCCGGGGGTGGTCGCCGCCGCCTCGTTGGTGTTCCTCACGTCGATGAAGGAACTTCCGGCCACCCTGTTGTTGGCCCCGACCGGGTTCTCGACCCTCGCCACCCGGGTGTGGAACGCCACCGCCGAAGGATTCATGGCCCGCGCATCGGGTTCAGCGTTGGCGCTGGTGCTGTTGGCGTCGGTGCCGATGGCCATCCTGGTGGCCCGAGACGAGATGGCGGGGGGTCGCCCGCGTCCTCGACGCCAGTGGAGGAGCCGCCCGCCGGTTGTGCTCGATGATGCCGAACCGGCGGATCAAGCCCGGGCGAACGCCACCGAGCGGGCACCTTCACAACGCGCCGACACCGACTGACCCCGCTCGACCGTCGGCGCTCCGATACCTCGCGCCCGCAAGGTGCGGCCCTCGGTATCGGTCAGCAACACCATGTGGTCGTGGCCGTAGTACTCGACCAGCTCGACCTGGAGGTCCTGGCCCGACACCAGACGCAGGTCTTCCGGTCGGATCAACACGTCGAGGGCGCCCTGGCGGGGCTGGGCCAGGTCGACCTGGCCGAAGGCGGTGTCGGCGTGACTGCCATGGCCATGGCCGGCGACGAAGTTCGCTTCGCCGACGAAATCGGCCACCCAGCGAGTGGTTGGAGTGCGGTACAGCTCGGCGGGTGTCCCCAACTGTTCGATGACCCCTGCGTTCATGACGGCCACTCGGTCGCCCAACACGAAGGCTTCGTCCTGGTCGTGGGTGACGAAGATGGTGGTGATGCCGAGGTCGGCGAGCAGGCGATGGACCTCGGTTCGGACCTGAACCCGAAGCGAGGTGTCGAGGTTGGAGAACGGCTCGTCGAGCAGGATGGCGCGGGGGCGCGGCGCCAGGGCGCGGGCCAGAGCGACGCGCTGTTGCTGACCACCCGAGAGAGTGGAAGGCATGCGGTCGGCGAGGCCACCGAGGCCCACCAACTCCAGGCTCTCGTCGACGCGACCAGCTTTGATCTGGGCCCGGTCGAGCCCGTAGCCGACGTTGGCCCCCACGCTGAGGTGCGGGAACAGCGCCCAATCCTGGAACACCATGCCGATTCTGCGTCGCTCCGGAGCAACGAAGCGACCGGGAGCCACGACCACCTCGTCGCCGAGGTTGACCACGCCGGTATCGGCGGTCTCGAGCCCGGTGATGATCCTCAGCAGGGTCGTCTTGCCACAGCCCGAAGGTCCGAGCAGGGCGACGGTCTCGCCCCGAGCGACGTCGAGGCTGACCCCTTCCAATACCCGGCTGGACCCGAACGACTTGTCGATGCCCTCGACGGTGATCGAGATGGGATCGCCGATGGTGGGGTGGGGGGTCGACCGCATGTTCAGCATCCCTTACAGTCTACCGACGAGGCCCTCAACTCCCCGAAATCATGCGGTCCGGTCGCGCCCGGCGCGACCGAACCACACGAAATCTGGGGGTGACGGCTGGGGTCGGTCTGAATCAACCAGCCCGGCGGGCCCGGATGATGTTGAGAGCGCTACCGGCGCGGAACCACTCGATCTGCTCAGGCGACAAGGTGTGGTTGAGCACGATGTCGGTGCTGGAGCCGTCGGCGTGGTGGATGCGGCCGTTGACCGGCGTGTCGGGGTTGAGGTCGGCGAGGCCGAGGAAGGACAGACGGTCGTCTTCGCCGATGAGGTCGTAGTCGGCCGGGTCGGCGAATGTGAAGGCCAGCACGCCCTGCTTCTTGAGGTTGGTCTCGTGGATGCGGGCGAAGCTGCGGGTGATGACGACCTTGCAGCCCCGGAACCTGGGCTCCATGGCGGCATGCTCACGGGAGGACCCCTCGCCGTAGTTCTCGTCGCCGATGGCCACCCAGCTGATGCCGGCCTCGTGGTACCGCTTGGCGATCTCGGGGTAGGTACGGCGCTCACTGTCGGTGATGTCCTTGCCGACACCGACCTCGCCGCCAAAGGCGTTGACCGCCCCGGCGAACAGGTTGCCCGAGATGTTCTCGAGGTGGCCGCGGTACTTCAGCCACGGGCCGGCCGCCGAGATGTGGTCGGTGGTGCACTTGCCCTGCGCCTTC
>CAZEFG010000260.1:0-3855 GCA_964511355.1 uncultured Iamiaceae bacterium | reverse complement strand
ACCAGCTCGCCCGCGCCACCCGCCGGATCGTCGAGGTGAACCACAAGGCTGTCGGACACCTCCGGGTCGCGCTCGACCACCGAGTAGAGCTCGGCGGTGCCGAGGCGGACTCCACCGCGATTCAGCGTGGCATCTGACCGGCCCGAGATCACCACTGAACCCCGATCGGTGACCGTCACCCAGTCGCCGTGACGCCACACCCCCGGCAGATCGTCGAAGTAGGCGGCTCTACGCCGTGCACCGTCAGGGTCGGCCCAAAAGGCCACCGGCATCGACGGCATGGGTTCGGTGAGCACCAGCTCGCCGACCTCGCCCACCACCGGCTGACCAGAGGAATCGAAGGCCGCCACCGCACACCCCAGCCCCCGGCAGCTGATCTCGCCCTCCCACACCGGCACGAGCGGCGCGCCGGTGACGAAGGCCGTGCACACATCGGTGCCGCCCGAGATCGACCAGACGGGAGCGTCGGGCGCCACGTGGTCGGCCAGCCAACGGAACCCGTCGGGTGACAGGGGTGCCCCGGTCGACCCGATGGCCCGCAGGCGGCTCAGGTCGAGCGACGAGCGGGGTTCGAGCCCGGCGGCGAGGCAGGCCTGCACGAACGGGGCGGAGGTGCCGAAGAAGGTCGCCTCCGTCTCGGCGGCCAGGCGCCACAGGGTGGAGAGGTCGGGGTGGCCGGGATCGCCATCGAACATGACCAGGGTGGCGCCCACCGCCAGGCCCGACACCAGGTAGTTCCACATCATCCAGCCGGTGGTGGTGAACCAGAAGAACCGGTCGCCGGGACCGAGGTCGTGATGCAGCGCCAGGCTCTTCAGGTGTTCGAGCAGGATGCCGCCGTGGCCGTGGACGATGGGCTTGGGCAAGCCGGTGGTGCCCGACGAGTACAGGATGTAAAGCGGATGGTCGAACGGCACCATCTCGTGTTCGAGCGGGGCCGGTTCGGCCACCAACTCACTCCACGGCATCCACCCCGGCGGCGCGGCCAGGTCGGCGTCGAGGTACGGCAGGATGACCCTGGCGGTGAGGCTGGGCAGGCTGGCGGTCAGTTCGTCGAGGTGTGCGCGCCGGTCGATCGCCTTGGCGCCGTAGCGGTATCCGTCGACGGCGATCAGCACCTTGGGTTCGATCTGGGTGAACCGGTCGAGGACGCTACGCACCCCGAACTCCGGGGCACACGACGACCACACCGCTCCGAGGCTGGCCGCAGCGAGGAAGGCCACCACCGTCTCGGGGATGTTCGGAAGATAAGCCACCACCCGGTCGCCGGGACCGACCCCGAGGCGGGAGAGGCCGGCGCGGGCGCGGGCGACCTGGTCGGCCAGGTCGTCCCAGGTGAGATCGAGGTCGGGGCGGGTCTGCGATCGGGCCACGACGGCGAGGGCGCCGCCGTTCGGGCGACCGGCCAACACCCGCGCCGGATAAGACAAGCTCGCCTCGGGAAACCACCTGGCATCGGCCATGGGACCGTCCGGATCGGCCAGCACCGGTCCCGGCGGTGCCTCCGGCGTAGCCTCGAAGTACTCCCACACCGAGGACCAAAAGCCCTCGACATCGGTCACCGACCACCGCCAGAGCTGGTCGTATGTGTTGGCGTCGACTCCCCGGCCCGACGCCAGCCAGTCCATGTACCGACCCATGCGGGTCGATGCCAAGGCGTCGGCGGCGGGCTCCCAGAGATGGCCGGGTTCGGTCACCTCAGGCGGGAACGATCTCTAGTTCGAGCCGGGCGAGGCCCCGCTGACGGAACGACGGCAGATAGGCGTGACGGCTGGAGTCGATCACCTTCATGCTCTCGACCCTATTCACCAGCTCACGCAGGGCAACGACCGACTGGAGCCGGGCGAGCGGGGCGCCCAGGCACACGTGGGCGCCCCGTCCGAACGCCAGGTGCTCGCGCACGTTGGGCCGGGTCGGATCGAAAGCGGCCGGGTTCTCGAAGTGCTCCGCGTCGCGGTTGGCCGAGGCGAACAACACCATCAGAGCCGAGCCCTCGGGGATCCGGTGCCCGAAGAACTCGATGTCGGCGGTGGCGACCCGGGGCATGGCCTGGGTGGGCGAGAAGTAGCGCAGGCCCTCCTCGACCAGAGGTGCCGCCCGCTCCTGCGGTTCCTCGCGCAGCCACTCCCACCACTGGGGCTGTTCGGCCAGCAACAACATGAGCTGGGAGAGGAGGCTGGTGGTCGTCTCGTTGCCGGCCGCCAGCATCTGGCCCAACATGCTCAACATCTCGGCCATGGTGAGTTGGTCGCCCACGGTGCCGCCGTCTTCTTCGGTGATGCGGGCCTCGATCAGGGCGGTGAGCAGGTCGTCCTGGGGGTTCTCCCGCCGCTGTTCCAGAAGATCGGCGAAGTAGTGCTGCCTCTCGACCTCGCTCTCGGCGATCATGATGTGCTGTTCGGGCGTCACCCGGTTGCCCAGGTTCAAGAAGCGGTTGTCCGACCAGCGCTTCACGTCGGCGCGACGCTCGTCGGGCACGCTCAACAGGCGGGCGATCACCAGCACCGGCAGCGGCACGGCGAAGGTTGCCACCACATCGACCGGGCTGGCCTTGGTCATGTCGTCGAGCAACTCGTCCACCAAGGCGACGATCTGGGGCTCCAGCTCCTTGACCCGCTTGGGGGTGAAAGCCTTCGACACCAGCGCCCGCTGGCGCCGGTGGATGGGCGGATCCTGGGTCTGAAGGACCGGCACCTCGGGCCAGCCCTGGGCTCGGATCTCGGCGACCTGGTCGACCACCGAGGCGTCGGGCGGAGTGCGCATGTAGGCGCCCATCTGCGACGAGAACCGGTCGGTGTCGGCGACGGCCTCCAACACCGCTTCGCGGCTGGCGACCCAGAAGTAGCCGGTCCGCTCGTCGTGGAAGACGTGACCGCGCTCGCGCATGGCATCCCACCACGGCTGGGGATTCTGCTGCACCGCCTCGCCGAAGGGATCGAACTGGTCGAGATCGACCGGCGTCTCGCTCATGGGCCTGCCTCCTACTGGCGTCTGACAGGGATGTCGAAAGTCATGCGGTAACGGTCGGGGTCGTCGGGATCAGCAGCCCGCTCAATGATCAGGTCGTCGCGGACGGCCTCGACCACGTAGTCGGTGTCGAGAAAGCGCGACCCCGAGTCATAGAACTGGGTGGTGAGCACCTCTTGGCCGTCGACCCGCACCTTGAGGTGGATGTGGGCCGACCGGTAGGCGTGGCGACCCATCATGGCGTAGAGGTCGGCGATGAGGTCGTCGGCGTGGAGGGTGTAGGCCTCGGGCACGATCGTGTGCAGGGCGTAGGTGCCGTCGTCGCCCGACAGGATGATGCCGCGCAGGTGGTAGCCATCGAGGTCGTAGATGCCCTTTTCGTCGGCCTGCCAGAAGTCGAGTTCGGCGCCGGCGATCGGCTCGCCGGTCTCGATGTCGTAGACCCGGCCGGTCACGGTCAGGGGCAGGGCACCCGGGGCGGGAGGGCTCTCCATGATGTTGCCGTCGGAGCGGACGGGCGCACCGGCGAGGTACAGCGGTCCTTCGAGATTGGCGGCTTCGATGCCACGGGCCTTGGCTGCCGCCTGCGAGGCGGCGGTGGCGAACACCGTGTCGACCAGCCCCACCAGGAATCCCTCCTGGCCCAGCCGTTGGAGGAAGGCCGACCCCTTGTGCAGCTCATCCTCGGTGATGTTCAGATCCTCGACCACCTGGCGGCCCGCGGCGACGAACGCGTTGTAGATCTCGAGAAGGCGCTCGTTCGGTTGTGCAGCAGTCATGGCCCGAGACTAACGAACAATCGTTAGTAGCTCAAGAGCGTCCGGAAACGGCCTGTGTCATGCTGGCGGGAGCCGACATGCTGGCCACCGGCGGCCGCAGATTGCGAGG
>CAZEFG010000259.1:0-3863 GCA_964511355.1 uncultured Iamiaceae bacterium | reverse complement strand
TCATCACGTCGATCGCTGAGCAGACCAACCTGCTGGCGCTCAACGCCACGATCGAAGCCGCCCGCGCCGGTGAGGCCGGCAAGGGCTTCGCAGTGGTCGCCAACGAGGTCAAGGAACTGGCCAAGCAGACCGCGGTGGCGACCGAACAGATCGGCGGACGCATCGCAGCCATCCAGACCGAGTCGGCGGGAGCGGCCCAGGCCATGAGCCTGATCCAGGACGTGATCTCTCGCGTCGCCGACCTGCAGACCACCATCGCCTCGGCGGTGGAGGAACAGACCGCGACCACCAACGAGATCTCCCGCAACGTCACCGAAGCAGCCCAAGGCGCCAACGAGATCGCGTCCAACATCGCAACCGTCGCCGATGCCGCCCGCTCGACCTCCGAAGGCGCCACCGCCACCCGTCGAGCTGCCGATGACCTGTTGCGGGTGGCGGGTGACCTGCGCTCGCTCGCCGACGGCAACGGCACATCCCCCGCGCCGTCCGGCAACGTCGGGGCGATGAATCCCAACCTGGCGGTGTAGCGGCCCAAGGCATGATGCATGGGTGAGGACACGGAACTCTGAGCTGCGCACCGGCGCGTTGGCGGCGGTGCCCATGCTGGCCGGGGTCATCCCGTTCGCCCTGGTGGCCGGAGCCGCCCCCGCCGCGGCGGGCTACGACGTGTTCGCCGCGGTCGGAATGTCGACCATCGTCTTCGCCGGGGCATCCCAGCTGGCCATGACCGACGTGCTCGCCGGCGGGGGATCAGCGCTGGTGGCCGCCTTGGCGGCTTGGACGATCAACCTTCGCCTGTTGCTGTACTCCGCCTCGATGGCGCCGCACCTCGCTCACGAACCGCTGCGCAAACGGCTCGCAGCAGCCTTCGTCACCGTCGACCAGAACTACGCGCTGGCCATGGCCCACTGGACCACCAGTTCCCGTCGAGCGGACGCGTGGTACCTGATCGGGGGCGGTTTGCTGCTCGGAACGTCGTGGATCGTCTGCACCGCCATCGGAGCCCTGGTCGGCACTGCGGTTCCCGAGGAGCTGCCTCTCGACTTTGCGGTGCCGCTGGTCTTCCTCGTGCTGCTCGTACCGGTGATCACCGACCGGCCGGCGGTGGCGGCCACCATCGTGGGTGGCGGCGTGGCAGTGGCCTCGGCCGAAGCCGGTGCCGGGCACTGGGCGGTGATGCTCGGCGCCGTCGCCGGCATCGCGGCTGGCACCTTGATGGATTGGTTGGCGACGCGGCGCCGCCCGCGCGGTGAAGGCGCGGCCCATGCCTGAGGTGTGGATCGCCATCTTCTTGGCGGGGGCCGGTACCTATCTGATGCGGGCCTCTTTCCTGGCGGCCGCTCATCGTCTCGCCTCGGTTCCTACCTGGGCCGAGCGCATCCTGCGCCAGATACCCCCGGCGGCGCTGGCCGCGATCGTGCTCCCTGCCATCGTGCGACCGGAAGGGGCCTTCGATCTGGCCCAGCCCCGTCTGGTGGCCGGGGTGTTCGCCGCGCTGGTGGCCTGGCGTACCCGCAACGTGTTGCTGACCCTGGTGCTGGGGATGGTGGGGCTGATGCTTCTAGAGGCGGTCTGGCCGGGCTGAGACCGGCACTGGTCGATTGGTATCCATTTGGATACCATGGCGAAATGGAGATCGGAGCTGTGCTTCAGGCGGCGAGGCGTCGTGCTGGCCTGACTCTGCGGGAGTTGGCCGAACTTGCGGACACGTCGCACTCCACCCTCGTGGCATATGAACAGGGCCGACGAGTACCCCGAGCCGACACATTGATCCGCGTCCTCGACGCGGCGGGCGTGGCCCTCGTGCCGACACCAGCGCAGCGCGCCGACCACACGTTCGAGGCCAGGCGCGCCAAAGGCGAGGAACTGATCCAAGCACTTCGCCTGGCAGGAACCTTTCCGTCGCGACATTCAGAGCAGATCGACTACCCGCGGTTCGGTCGCGCCGCCTGACGATGGACCTCCCCGAGCGAATCGTTGCGCTCCATCTCTCGTTGACCGCCGCATCGGTGCCTCACGCGTTTGGAGGTGCATTGGCGCTCGCCTGGTGCACTCATCAGGCGCGGGGCACGATCGACATCGACGTCAACGTCTTTGTGCCACCTGCCGACGTCGATCAGGTGATCAGTGCCTTGCCGGCCGGGGTCGAATCCAACGCAGACGACATCGAAGCGATCCACCGCGACGGCCAGGTTCGGTTGTGGTGGGACCGCACGCCGGTCGATCTGTTCTTCAACACCACAAGCTTCCACGAGCAAGCGCTCGGGCGCGTCCGGCGCGAACCATTCCTGGGCCAGCACCTCCCCTTTCTGGGCTGCGGTGATCTCGCCGTGTTCAAGGCCTTCTTCGACCGCACCCGCGATTGGGCTGATTTGGAGGACATGGCGAAGGCCGGGACTCTCGACGTCGCCGGTGTCACCGAGGTGCTCGCCGTCTTTCTAGGGCCCGACGATCACCGGATCGAGCGGCTTCGTACGCTGATGTGACCGATCAGGCCGAGGGAACCAGACCGACGACCTTCGCTGCGACGTACCGGTAGAGCGGGTCACCTGAGCGCAGTTCTTCGGTCAGGGCCACATCGGCCAGCTTGATGTGGTGCGGGTCCGTCGCGGCGACGGCCCGCTCGGCGACCTCATCACGGGATGGCGCTGGCACGGCCCGCAATACGTCGAGGTCGCCCGGTTGCAGCAGGTCGGGCGCCCCGACGCCCTGATACGCCCCGGCCAATGCCCATGCCCCGTAGGCGACCAGCTCCTGGGCGGTGAACGGCTCGACCCATTCACCCACCACCCGCAGGGCGCGGGCGCCGGTCACCATGTGCAGGGTGATGAACTCGTCGGCGGTGGCGTGAGCCGCCAGGGCGAAGGTCGATATGGAGTCGATGTCGGCTTCAGGGCAGAGCACGTCGGCTCCGACCGGCGCTGCCGCCTGAAACCGCGTCTCCCAGTCGAGCAGAGCCGCGGCCACCTGGCCTTCGTGGCCGACACCTAGGGCGTAAGCCAGGCGGATCATCGGATGGAACAGCTGGCTCCCGGGGCCGGTCACCAGCGCCGGCACCCGTTTCCGAACCACGGTTGCGATCCCGTCGCGACGGACCTCTTCCACCTGCTCAGCCAACGTGTCTGAGTCGTCGCGTGGCTCCGACTCCCCGGCGACGTGGCGGGCCAGCTCGGCCTCGAGTCGTTCGTCTGAAGCACCCATCTGGTGCAGGGCCACGAGAGCCATGGCGGCGTGATTGCTGTAGCGCCCGAGATAACTCGGCGAGTACGCCAGTTCCTCGTCCAGCAGACGGTGGAGAGTCGCGGTGTTCATACCCGCGACGGTAGGACCTCAAGTGAACTTGAGGTCAAGCACTTCTTGTCGAACTTGCGGATCTCAGACCAGGCGTTCGCGGAACCACGCCAGGAGCTCCGCGATGGGTACCCGCACCTGGTCCATCGTGTCGCGCTCACGGATGGTGACCGCGTGGTCCTCCAGAGAGTCGAAGTCGATGGTGACGCAGTAGGGCGTCCCCAGCTCGTCCTGGCGGCGGTAGCGACGCCCGATGGCCTGGGTCTCGTCGTAGTCGCACATGAAGTGCGGCTGCAGGATGCCGAGCACCTCTTGAGCAACCGGCAACAGGGTGTCCTTCTTCGACAGCGGCAAGACGGCGATCTTGTAGGGCGCGATCCGATGGTGAAGACGCAGCACGGTGCGGGTCTCGCCCCTGACCTCTTCTTCGTCGTAGGCGGCCATGAGGAACGCCATCATCGTGCGGGTGGCACCGGCCGCCGGCTCGATGACATGCGGCGTGTAGCGCTCGTTGGTGGTGGGGTCGAAGTAGTCGAGCCTCTCGCCCGAGTGCTTGGCGTGCTGGGTGAGGT
>CAZEFG010000258.1:0-3872 GCA_964511355.1 uncultured Iamiaceae bacterium | reverse complement strand
ACCTGACCCCCCTCCCACACCCGCCTCGCACCTGACGGGCGCGGTTTGCACCCCCTGTCGGTTCAGAACGCACCCGTCGGGTCGGTCCAGCCCCGGGTGGCCAGGATGTGAGCCAGGTCGTCGATCAATTCGCCCAGCGAGCGGTCGATCTCCAGCTCAGGAAACCGCACCGGCAGCCACCCGCACATGACCAACTTTCGGTCGCGCCGCTTGTCCCGGGCAGCCTCGACCTCGCCGTCGTGCCAGAACGGGTGGTCGACCTCGACCGCCACCCGCCATTGGGGCCAGGCGAGATCGATCTCGATCAACTCACCGCCAGGGAGCACAAAGGGCATGTTGACCTCCGGCGTTGGGAGCTTCCTGGCGACCAATTCCCCGATAACCCGCAGCTCCAAGTCGGACCGGGCGACGCCTCTCCACTCCGAGCGGGCCGCTAGCACGCTCCGCACCAGCACCGGCCCCGGGCGTCGCGGATGGAACAAGCGATTGGCCGCCTCGAGCAGGGCCGAGAGCGTGCAGAGCCGAGTGTTGATCGCTTGCTCGGCCGCGCTGACCGTCCGGCGGCGCCCGATAACCGCCGCCGCGTCGACCAGGGTTCGGGGCGGGCTGGTGAAGCGAACGCCGTCACGTCGCCGGCTGGTCACGTCGGTCGGATCGACCGTGCGAGACCGCTGGACGACCACCCCGGGCAGCGCCAGACGGGCCTCGTGGGGCACGAGGATGCGCACCGGAGTTTCCTTCATCCCTCGCAGGCCGTACTCCTGGCCGGCGGTGGTCGAGGCCACGGCGGCTGCCGGCTGGCGCAGGCAAGCTGCCACCATCAGTTGGAGCCTGCCCGGCGGATGAGCGGGCGATCGGTAGACGCCGGCTCCCATCGTCACCAGGCGTTCGGATGCGATGATCCTTTGCGCCTGCCGCCGGGAGAAACCCAGGTCGGCGAAGTTGCGGGCCGCGATGACCCCGTGGTGGTCGACCATCCAGCGGTCGTAAGCGGGCGTGACCGGCACGCGCCCTCCCCATGACGTAGGAGTTGCCGGGGGAAGGCGGGCCCACGTTAGGAACGCCGGCCTCGGAGCGCAATGGTTCGCCACCGATTTCCCCCTCGGCCGCCCCAACGGGCGCGATTCGCTCCCCCATGCGGTGCAAAACGCACCCATCAGGCGGGAGGGGCCGGGCCCAGGAAGGCGGGAGGAGCCGGGGCGAGGGAAGGCGGGAGGGGCCGGGCGCGGGTCAGGCGTCGTGGTCGACCATTTGGGGGGCGGGAGGCTCCCCAGGGCCGGAGGGGCGGCGACCGCCCTGGTGGCGGGCCAGCTCGCTACCGATGGCGCGTTGGGCCTCGGCAACCCGGGCGGCGGCCGCATTCACGGCCACAAGCAGGGCTTCAGCTCGCTCGAGCAGGGCCTCGGGCATGGCCCCGACACCCTGCGGGGGTTCGAAGCCGCCGATGGCCTCGAACTCAGCCTGGAGGTCGAGCAGCCCGTCGGGGTCGACGACCTTGATCGACTTCTCGATGCGGTCGAGCACCGCCGTCCACACCCGGATGTCGGGAGGAACCGACTCGCCGGCGTTCATCCGGAGACGTCCAATCCACCGGCTCCCACGCCCGCGGGAGCGGGAACCGAAGCCGCGGTCAGAGCCTGGTAGGCCTCGTCCCAGGTGTCGCGCATGGGCTGCACAAGCGAACGGGCCTCGTCGACCAAGGCGGTGCTCTTCTTCACGTTCGCCTGCGCCAGGAGCTCACCCAGCCAAATATAGAGCCCCGACATGGCCTCCGCCCCGTCCCAGGCGTCGCGGTCGAGGGCGCTGTGCAATTCGGCCACGATGTCCTGAGCATGACTGAGCGCCTCATGGGCGGCGCCGACGTCGGCCTGTGTGATCGCCAGGACGGCATCGTCGAGATCGCGAAGCAGGCGGTCGTAGAGCATCACCAGCAGACGCTCGGGCGGCGTGTTGCCCACCCCGTCGTTGACGAACTTCTGTCGGGCACTGGCGGTAGCAGTGGAATACATCGGGAATCCGTTCCCTCCGTTTACTTGGCGGATGCGTTGGCTTGCAGCCCGGCGATCTGGCCTGAGAGCCAGGTGGCCTGGTTGCCGAGTTGACCCATGAGCGACTCGAGGGCCGTGTACTGCTGGCGGAGCCGGAGCTCACGCTTTTCGAGGCGGATCTCCCAGGCCTCTAGCTGGCGATTGATGTCTTGGACGCGATTGGTGCGGGACTGCTCGGCGGTGGTGAGGGTGCCGTTGACCGCGTCGAGGGCCCGGTTGGTGGCGGTGATCAGGCGACTGGCCGCCCCGGGGTCGTGGGTGACGGTGCCTACTTCGGCCATGGTCGAGGTGGCGGTTGCAGCCAGCCCAGAACTGATGGTTACGGACATGCCGCCCATGCGCTCGTTGACGGCGCTGACCGCGACCCGCAGGCTGCCGTCTTCGTTGACGGTGACGGTGGCTTCTTCGCCCCCGATGCGGGCGGTCCATTCGCCGTTGTCGTTGCTCAGTTCGATGGCGTGGGTGCCAGCCTGGGTCCGCCATCCCGCCCTTTCGAAGGTGACCCCGGAAGATGCCGTCGATCCCCCGGTCAACAGCGTCTCGACCGCGGCCGGGTCGGCAGCGTAAGCGGCCTTGAACTTGGCTTCGTCGAACTTGAAGGTGCCGTCGCGGCCAAGCTCGATGCCGGCCAGGCCCACCGAGCCCAGGGCGCTGCTGCCCACGGCGTTGCTCATGGCGCTGGTGAGGCTCTGGGCCAGCGACCGGGCGGTGGCGTCGCCGGTGAGCGAGCTGCGCTGGTTGGTCTCGGCGTTGTAGGCGGTGCGGAGCTTGACCTCGCCCAAGGCGCCGTTGAGGAGATCGACCAGTGCCTTGGTCTTGGAAGCGATGCCGTCGACGTCACGAGCTACACCCACGGTGACCGGCGAGGTGGTGACGTCTTTGAGGGTGATGGTGACCCCGTCGACCAGGTCGTCGATGGTGTTGGACGAGCGGGTGACGGCGATGCCGCCCACGTCGAGCACCGCGTCCTGGGCGGCGGTGGTGACCACGAACCCATAACCCCATCCGGTGCTGACGGTTTGGAACGCCCCCGCGGTGCCGGTGTCGTTGGCGGTGAGGACCATGCGGTACTGGCCGGGGGTGACCTGGATGGTGGAGGCGGTGACCCCCAGGTCGGCATCGGCGTTGATCTCCGCGACCAACTCGCCGAGCGTGGTGGCGGTGGTGTTGAGGGTGTGGTCGCCCTGGGTGATGGCGATGGTGCGGCCACCGAGGTCGGCGTCGAGGCCGGAAAAGGTGTCGGCGCTCGATCGCACCATGGCGGTGGCCAACTGGCTGACGTTGAAGGTGAGCGACGGCCCCGGCGTGCCCGTGGAAGCGGCTACCGCCACCTTGGAGGGATCACTAGAGGTAGCCACCAGGCCCTGCCAGGCGGCGGGAGCAGTGAGGGCCTCGGCCGCGGTGCGCAACGAGGCCGTCTTGGCCCGGATGGAGGCGAAGGCGTCGAGCCCGGCCTGCACCGTGGACAGACGCTGCTGCATCAGGGTCTTGGGGATGGCCTCCACGTCCATCATCGCCTTGATGATCTCGGTGGTGTTGAGTCCGCTGGCCAAGCCGTCGATGTAGCTCATGGTCTAGGTCCTCGTCGAGGGAGAGCGGGTCTGCAACCGGTGACAGAACCCACAGGGAACCGATCGGAGGCCAACCCGCTGCGATGAGGATTGGCCGTCCAGGAAACCGCCAGGGAATGCGCCGACAAAACGCCCGGAGGGGCCAGCGAGCGGCGTTGCTCACCGGCCCCTCGTAGGGTCGTGGTTGCTACTGGGCCTCTACTAGCCGAGCAGACGGAGAACCGACTGCGGCAGCTGGTTGGCCTGGCCGAGC
>CAZEFG010000257.1:0-3877 GCA_964511355.1 uncultured Iamiaceae bacterium | reverse complement strand
ATGGCCCTGCGCTTTCCCTGGATCACCCGCTCGACGTTGGCGATGATGTCGGCGGCGATCTGCGCGAAAGCGCGAGTGTGGTTGTCGGTGATCTGGGTCACATGCGCCAGGGTAGGGGACAGCCCGCGCCAGGGTGGTTCGCTCGTTGGGGCTCTGGCTGGGTCTGGTCATCTACCGTGCGGCGATGGATGCTGTCCTGGCCATCGACATTGGGGGAACGAAGCTGGCAGCAGCGGTGGTCGATGACACCGGCGCCATCACCGTTCGAGACCAGGTTCCCACGCCAGCGGGGGACGGGGCCGAGCTGTGGTCGGCCCTGGTCGGGCTGATCAGCCACGTCATCGGCCGATGGGGCTCGGCTCCGCTGAGGGGAGTGGGGGTCGGATGTGGCGGACCGATGACCCCCGGAGGCGAAAGTGTCTCGCCGCTCAACATCGGCGGATGGCGACGGTTTCCTTTGCGTCAGCGCCTGGGCGACGAACTCGCCATGGGTGCCGAGATGGTCCACATCGACAACGACGCGAAGGCGCTGGCGCTCGCTGAGGGATGGCAGGGCAGGGCCGCCGGGGTACACAACTACATGGCGATGGTGGTCTCCACCGGTGTCGGAGGGGGCATCGTGGTAGACGGCCATCTGCTCGAAGGAGCGTCGGGCAATGCCGGACACATCGGCCATGTGGTGGTCGAGCCCGAAGGGGCCAACATGGCAGGCCACGCTCAGGGGACCCTCGAGGTCGAGGCTTCCGGAACGGGCATCGCCCTTGCCACCGGGCGACCTTCCCGTGAGGCCGACCACGCCACCATCGCCCGGGTGGGGCGGCTGGTGGGCCGGGCTGCTGGCTCCACCTGCAACCTGCTCGACCTGTCGTTGGTGGTGGTGGCGGGCTCGGTGGCGCTTGGTTACGGGGAGCCGTTCTTCGCGGCCGCCCAGGCCGAGATGGACCGGATCTGTGTCCTCGATTTCTCCCGCTCGGCGGTCATCGCCCCCGCCGGACTGGGTGCCAATGGCCCCCTCGTCGGCGCCGCGGCGGTCGCCTGGCGCAAGCTCGGCCACGACATCGGCGTCCAATAGGAGCCCCGCCGCCGAGGGCGGTCGGTAGGATCACCTCCCATGGGGTCACCATCAATGGGATCGACAGGATGGCTCGGCGTCATCCTTGCGGTGCTGGTTCGGCCAGTGCTGTGGCCAACGGCCCTGCGCGCCTTATTGTCGCTGGCCCCCCGCCGATGGTGGCGAACCAGGCCCTGGCTCCCGATACCGGACCCGGCCTTCTTGCGGTTCCGCACGGTCACCGCCTTCGGGCCCGATCCGCAGCCACCACCCGCCGCCGAGGTGCTGTCCTACCTACGCTGGTTGCGTGCCTGGCCCCAGGTGGCCCAGGGGTAGAGGGACAGGGAGCGATCGTGGGAAGAGCCTTGGTGCTGAACGCTAGCTACGAACCGCTCTGTGTCGTCCCGGATCGCCGTGCCGCGGTGCTCGTCCTCTCTGACAAGGCCGTGACCGTTCATGAATCGGGCACCGAACTGCACTCCGAACGACGCACGATCGCGGTGCCGTCGGTTGTTCGTCTCCGCTACTACGTGAAGGTTCCCTACGAGCGGACGATGGCGCTATCGCGCCGGGCAGTCTTCCATCGTGATCGCAGCACCTGTCAGTACTGCGGATCCACCGCCGACAGCATCGACCACGTCGTCCCCCGGAGCCGGGGTGGTCTGCACGTGTGGGAGAACGTGGTGGCGGCGTGTCGCCGGTGCAACGCCGCCAAGGCCGACCGGTTGCTCGATGAGATCTCGATGAAGTTGCAATCCCGACCCACCCCGCCTCGGGAGTTGAGCTGGATCATGGTGGCGGTGGCCGACATACCCGAAATGTGGCGGCAATACCTTCAGCCCTCCCGCCTGGCCTCGGCGTAGGGCCTCGTGGTCGGTCAGTTCCCTGTCGGACGGCTGCGCGCCGTCGAGTTGATTCGGGTGTCGGTGCCGCTGCTCGAGCCCATCGAAGCCGCCCACGGCACCGAACACGAACGCTGGTCGATCCTGGTTCGTGTCGAAGACGTCGATGGTGATGTGGGTTGGGGTGAGTGTCCGGCTTTGGTGGCGCCCACCTATTCGTCGGAGTGGCACGAGGGCGCCTGGACCATCCTGCTCGCCCACCTTGCCCCGGCGGCCCTGGCGGGGCGGAGCGCGGGAGTGAAGGACCATCCCATGGCAGTGGGCGCCATCGAGGCAGCCATGGTCGACCTTGAACTGCGCCGTCGGGGGGTCTCTCTGGCCGAAGCCATCGGCGCGAGCCGGGATGAAGTTGCCGCGTGCGCCGTGGTGGGGGTCATGGCAATCGATTCCCTGGTGGCGCAGGTGTCCAAACGTCTGGGCGAGGGCTACCGATCGATCAAACTCAAGGTTCGGCCCGGTCACGACATCGAGCCGGTGGCTGCGGTGAGAGCCCGCTGGCCAGACCTCGACCTGTCCGTCGACGCCAACGGATCGTTCGCCGACGGCGATCACCGCCGGGCCCTGTCTGACCTCGATGAGTTCGGCCTCACCTACATCGAACAGCCTTTGGCCGCCGACGACCTGGTGGGCCACGCCCGGCTGGTGCAGGAGCTCGACACGCCGGTGGCCCTCGACGAATCGGTCACCAGCCTCGGTGTCATCGAATCGATCCTGGCCATGGGAGCGGCGCGGGCCATAAGCCTCAAGCCGGCACGGTTGGGTGGGCTGGTGGCCGCGGTCGACGCCCACGCCGCCGTCGCCGATCGCGGCCTGCCGATGTGGTGCGGCGGAATGTTCGAGCTGGGCGTCGGTCGCGCCGCAGCGCTGGCGGTGGCCGCTTTGCCGGGGTGCAACATCGCCAGCGACGTGGCTCCGACCTCGACCTATCTCGCCGCCGACGTCGTCGAGGCCTACGAACTGCGAGCCGACGGCACGGTGACGGTGCCGAGGCAGGCGGGCGTGGGAGTTGTGCCCGAGCCCGCACGGCTCGACCAGCTGGTGGTAGCCCGTCGTACGGTTTTGGCCTGATGGGCGACTGGGTCATCGAGCACCGCCTCGGTACCGCAGCCGACCTGCACGCCCTCGCGATTCCGGAGCCCGTGGCGCCAACCATGTGGATCTGTGAGCCGACCGCTCCGGCGCTGGTGCTCGGCAGCGCCCAAGCGCACACCCTCGATCTCTCGGGTCCGCCGGGAGTCGACCTGGTGGTTCGGCGCAGCGGTGGGGGAGCGGTGCTGTTGGTACCCGGCGCCTGCACCTGGGTCGACTTCCTCCTGCCCGTCGGGCACCACCTCTGGGACGACGATGTCGGCCGCGCTGCTCATTGGGTGGGCGAGCTGTGGGCGCGATCCCTACGCAGGGTGGGAGCCGAGGCCACGGTTCACGCCGGTGGCATGGTGCGCAACCGGTGGTCCCATCTCGTTTGTTTCGCGGGGATCGGCCCGGGTGAGGTACTCGATCCACAGGGCGCGAAGTTGGTCGGCGTTTCGCAGCGGCGAACCCGGACCGCGGCGCGGTTCCAGACGGTCGCCTATCACCGGGACCTTCACGAGATAGCGACGATACTGGCGCTCGATGCGTCCGACAGCGCCGACCTCGCCTCGTTCCTCGCAGCCTCGACTTCGGTCATACCGCACGCATCCTCCGATGTGATCGCCGCCCTTCGGGCCGAGCTCACCCTGCTCTAGCTCACCTGCCCCATGGGGGCTGCTGCTTGGGTGCCTGGTTGGGGCCGGACGTGCGATGAGGCGCCCAAATTGGCGCGTCCGGTCGAACCGAGCGCGCGGAGCGTGGTGATTGGCGCGCCTGTAGTGACGGCTTGGGGGGTGAAAGTGGTTGACGGGTGGGGGTGAGGGGCGTAAAGTGGAGCGAAATGGAGGACAGG
>CAZEFG010000256.1:0-3883 GCA_964511355.1 uncultured Iamiaceae bacterium | reverse complement strand
TGACGATGGCGACCTTGCCCGTGAGATCGAGCAGTGACACGTGTTCTTCTCCCCTAAGTCCCCAGTGCGGAGTTTCCGCCGGGCCTGTGCGGTTGGTCACACCGGCCCAATGATGTGATTGTTAGTCCTTTTCTCGACGATCGTCAAGACTTTGCACCACGTCGAGATCGTGGTAGATAGATGAGGTGACCATCGCTGGGGGGGACCTGCTCGACGAGGGGGGCGCTGACGATCAGCCATGGCTGCGTCCCCAGTCGCTGATGTTCACCTTCCTCGGCGACCACGTTCACCGGCGTCAGATCGCGGTGTACTCGGGCAGCATCATCAGCGCCCTCTCCCGGGTGGGCGTGGCCGAACAGGCCACGAGATCGACACTTTCCCGAATGGTGAGGCGGGGTCTGCTCGAACGTCAACGCCACGGGCGGCGGGCCTACTTCGCTCTCACGCCCCGCACCGAAGCGATCCTGGCCGACGGGGGCGAGCGCATCTGGAACACCGGTGCGGTCAACACCAGCGACGACCGGTCGTGGACCCTCATCGGCTTCTCGTTGCCCGATGCCTGGCGTCGGCAACGCCACGACCTGCGCTCGAAGCTCGCCTGGGCCGGCTTCGGGACCCTCCAGAGCGGGCTGTGGCTGGCACCCTCCGAGGTCGACCTAACACCGATCCTCGAGGACCTCGGCTTGTCCGAGCACGTGAAGGTGTTCGTGGCCGAGCCTCGTCCGCCCACCGACATCGCCCAACTCGTCAGCGAGGCCTTCGACCTCGACGCCATCGCCGCCCGCTACCACGACTTTCTCAGCCGCTGGGACCGCAAGGAGCACCGCCGCGCCGTCGAGGATCCGCTGGCCCTCACCCTGCGGATGACCACCGAGTGGCTCGACATCATCCGCAAGGACCCGCGCCTGCCGATCGCCCATCTGCCCGACGACTGGCCCGCGGTCGATGCCCAATGGGTGTTCCACCAACTCCACGAACGCCACGTAACCGCGGCGGAGTCCGCCGCCGCCGAACTGATCGAAACCCTGCCCGAACCTCGCGCCAACTGACGGTCATGCAAAGTGCATGCGAGTATGCTGACTGCATGAAGAATCTCCAGGTGCGCAACGTCCCCGAAGACATCCACCGCCGCCTGAAGGCGCGGGCGGCCGAGGAAGGAATCTCTCTTTCCGAACTCGCGCTCGGCGAGTTGCGCAGTTCGCTCGAACGCCCCACTCGCCGCGAACTGGTCGAACGGATCGCACAGCGCGAGCCGGTAGCGATCGACACGGCAGCAGCTGTCCGGGCCGAACGCGATGCGCCGTGATTGTCCTCGACGCGTCAGCAGCCCTCGAACTCCTCCTCGGATCGCCACCCGGCCAGGAAATTGCCGCCCGCATCACCGATCCCCACGAGACAGTGCACGCCCCGCACCTCCTGTCGGTAGAGGTGGCCCAGGTGCTACGCCGCCAGACTCTGGCAGGCAACATCGCTACAGCCCGGGCCCTCGACGCGGTCCGCGATCTCGCCGACCTCGATGTCATCAAGTACGAGCACGAGCCGTTCCTGGCACGCATGTGGGAGCTACGCGACAACCTCACCGCGTACGACGCGGCCTATGTCGCACTGGCCGAGGTGCTCGACGCTCCCCTCGTCACCCGCGACCGTCGCATTGCTGACGCACCCGGACATCGAGCTCAGGTGGAACTCGTCGGCGGTTGATCCTGTTGGTCGGCGGGCAACACCCGCACGTCGGCGGGATCGACCGAGAGCCACCGCCGCGATCCCTCATCGCGCAGCTCGGCTTCGGGTCGCCAGACGCGGAACAGGTCGTCGCCGACCTCGACGGCGTACTCCGTGTGGGAGCCGAGGAACATCGACGTCCGGATGGTCCCCTTCCAGCGGTTGGCGACGTTGGGTTCATCGGTAGAGAGCACGGTGCGTTCGGGCCGCCACACCGCCACCACGTGGTCGCCCACGGCCACGGAGGCGCCCGGACGGCCGAGGATCGGACCGAGCCGCGTGTCGACCGAGATCAAGTCACCCTTGCCCTCGACCACCGTGCCCTCGACAACCTTGCCTTCGACCTCATTGGTGGTACCGATGAAGTCGGCGACATAGCGCGAAACCGGTCGGCCGTAGATCTCCTGGGGAGTGCCGAGCTGGCGGATCTGGCCCGAGCCCATCACCGCGATGGTGTGGGCGAGCTCCATGGCCTCGACTTGGTCGTGGGTGACGAACACGGCCGAGAACTTGAGCTCGCGCTGCATCGCGAGCAGCTCGAGCCGGAGCTTGGTGCGCACCTTGGCGTCGACGTTGGAGAGGGGCTCGTCGAACAGCACCAGGTCAGAGCCCGCCACCAGTGCCCGGGCCAGGGCGACCCGTTGCCGTTGGCCCCCGCTCATCTGGTGAGGATGCTGCTCGGCCAGGTCGGGGATACCCACCAGCGAGAGGATGCGGTGCACCTTCTCGGCCACCTCAGCGCGCCCCAGCCGGTCGCGGCGGTTGGAGCGGAGGGGGTAGGCCACGTTCTGGAACGCGGTCATGTGGGGCCACAGCGCGTAGTTCTGGAACACCATCGACACCCGGCGGCGTTCGGGCGGCACGTCGATACCGGCCTCGGAGGCGAAGTAGGGCGTGCCGTGGATCTCGATCAACCCTCGGTCGGGACGTTCGAGCCCAGCGATCGAGCGCAACAGAGTCGTTTTGCCGCAGCCGCTGGGACCGACGAGCACCACCATCTGGCCGGGCAGTACGTCGAAGGAGACGTGGTCGATGGCATTGACCACCGACCCGTCGGCCCGTCGGAAGCGCTTCTCGAGGTTGCGGACCCGCACGACCGGCTCGTCGGCTGACCTCTGGCCCGGCTCGTTCGGTTCGGTCGCCATGTCCCGGATCTCTCTCTCCCCCATGTCTCTCTCCCCCATCACAGGCCGCCCATTCCAACGGTGGTACCCCATCGGGAGCGCCGGCGCGACCAGCTCAGCATCACCGTGATGACCACGCCGGTCACCACCACCAGAACCGTCGACAACGAGGCGACCTCGGCGTAGGAACCGTTCTGGTAGACGTCGAGGATGCGGAAGCCGACGACCGGGTTCCGGGTGCCCGACAGGATCGCCGAGGCGGTGAGATCGCCGGTCATGCGGGCAAAGAGCAGGGCCCAGCCAGCCACCAGACCGGGGATCATGAGGGGCAGCTGGATGCGCCAGAACGTGCGTCCCTTGCGCGCCCCCGACACCAGCGAGGCTTCGGAGAGCTCGGCCCCGACCTGGCTGGCGGCGGTGTCGGCGGCCACCGAGCCTTGGGGCAGGTAGAGGGCGATGTAGCCGAGCAGCAGGATCAGGAACGTGCCGCCCAGGTTGAAGGGGCTGGCCGCGAAGGCGAGCAGGAAGCCCACCGCCAACACGATGTTCGAGATAGAGGCGGGCATCTTGATTCCGGCGTCGATCCAGCGGCCGGCCCGGCGATCCGATCGCACGACCACCACCGCCACGATCGCCGCGGCCACCATCCCGATGGTCGCCCCGCTCACTCCGAGACGGAGACTGTTGCCGAGCGCTCGGAAGGTGAAGGGGTTGTCGAACACGGTGGAGCGGATGGTGTCGAGGCTCAGTTCGCTCCAGGCGATGTTGGGTGTCCAGAAACCGTTCAGGGCCACGACGACGAGGGCGGCAATGGGCAGGACCGCGGCGATCAACACGTACGACAGCATCACCATGCGCAGCGGCCACCGCCACCGGCCCAGCTCGAACCGGGCGATGTCTTGGCCCTTGCCTCCGAGGCTGGCGAAGCGTCCGCTGCGCAACAGGCGGGTCTGGAGGTACCAGGTGACCCCCACGAAGGCGACGACGATGAGGCTGAGGCCCACCGCCACATCGGTTTCGGGCGGGAAGGTGAAGGT
>CAZEFG010000255.1:0-3896 GCA_964511355.1 uncultured Iamiaceae bacterium | reverse complement strand
TCCCGGCGACCCCGTTCACGCTGAGGGTGCCGTCGGCTGCGATCTCCACCTCGACCAGCCCATTGCTGAGACGGCGGCCCTCGTCGCTCACCTGCACGGTGCCGGTGGCGGGAACAGTTGGGCGCCACGCCGTCCAGCCCAGGCCGGGCACGTCTTCGACCCAGGCCAGTACCCGGCGGGTGGCGGGAGCGTCGAGCCACACCCGTACGGCACCGCCAGGGTCTTCGGCCGCCAGGCGTCGCAACTCGCGGGTGACCCAGCCGAAGGGAGGCAGGCGGCGGTCGGTGGGGTCGACGTGAACGGTGACATCGATCGTCCCGTCGTCGACCAGGTCGATGCTGACCCCGGTGGCCCCCCAGTGGATGTCGAGTTCGCGTTCGACCACGGTGGGGGCGTCGGCACGGGTGACGGTGTGCACCAGCTCGAGCGCCGGTCGTTCATCGAGCACCTGAATGCCGTCTTCGCTGCCCGACCCGGGGAGATCGAACTCGACCAGTCCACTACGGGCGCGCCGAGACGGGTTGACGATGATCGCCTCGTTGGGGGGACACACCGAGGCGATGGCGTCGAGGCTGTGGCGGGTGACGGCGTCAGCTAGGGCGCTCGCTTCGGCGTAGCGGACCAGCACCGCGTCGCAGACCTCGTCGACCGAACAGGCGCAGATCGAGTCATGGGCGGAGTTGAGCACCATCGAACGCCAGGCCAGGTCGAGGAAGGAGCCGGGCCAGGGCCGACCGGCGGCGATGGCGGCCATGGTGGCGACCGGTTCGGCGATGCGCTCGAGGCGACGTTCGGCTCGGGCCGCCGCCTGGCGCACGTCGGTGCGATTCGATGCGACTCCCATGAGCAGGTTGGAGCGCGACCCTGACCGCAGCTCGCCGGACCATTCTGGAAGCCCTTCGGTGGGAGCTGAGGCGAGGTGATCGGCCAGCGGGGTGATCTCGAAGCGGTAGTCGTCCTGGGCGGCGTTGGCGTCGGCCAGGACCCCAGCCAGGGCGCCTGCTGGCATCTGGTGGTCAGAGCCGTTCATCCACAGGATTGGGCTGTCGGCCAGCAGTTCGGCGTGGGTGAGATGGAAGTCGCGGACGCGTTCCACCAGGTCCTTGGGGTCGTCGGGGAGGCGGGCACCGTTGCCATAGCCCTGGGGCAGATACTCGGCCCGCACGGTCGAACCGTCGGGGGCCGACCACCAGAAGCCGCTGCGGTCGATCGCCGATGGCGTGCCTCGCCACACCACCGCGTGTTCGAAGCCGAACTGGGTCAGGATCTGTGGCATTTGGGCGATGTGGCCGAACATGTCGGGCAGGTAGCCCACCGCCATGGCCCCGCCGAAGTGCTCGGCGCGTCGGTGCCCCATGGCGAGGTTGCGCACGATGGTCTCACCCGAAACCAGGAACTCGTCCATCAGGATGTACCAGGGTCCGATACCGATGCGTCCGGCACGAGCCAGGCGATCGATGACCTCGGCGGCTTCGGGTCGGATCTCCAGATAGTCGTCGATGACCGCCATCTGCCCATCGAGCATGAAATGCCCGGCCGCCGGATCGGCGTCGAGACGGGCGAGGAGATCGTCGAGCATCAGCACCAGATCCGCACGAAACGATTGGAACGAGCGGTACCACTCGCGGTCCCAATGGGTGTGGGGCAGGACTGCTACTCGTCTGGTCACCCGGCCAGCGTAGGCTCGACGATCGAGATGAGGATCGCGTTCGGTGCTGACGAATCCACCGCCTTGACCAGGACTCTGGTCGGTCACCTGAAGGAGGCCGGGCACGAGGTCGAGGTGTTAGCCGATGGCGACGCCTGGCCCGATGCGGGGCGTCGGGTGGGAGAAGCTGTGGCCGGAGGTCAGGCCGACATGGGGGTGGTGTGTTGCTGGACCGGCACCGGTGTGTCGATCGCGGCCAACAAGGTCGACGGGGTGCGTGCCGCCCTTTGCACCGACGCCGACACCGCTCGGGGGGCGCGTCGGTGGAACGATGCCAACGTGTTGGCCATGGGCCTGCGCATCACCTCGATTCCGCTCGGGCTGGAGATGCTCGATGCCTTCTTCGACCCCGGGGTCGAGCTCGATCCCACTGAGGCCGACAACATCGCCCGGTTGGAAGGTCACTGACGTGGCGGTCACTACCACCGCCCCCAAGTTGCGTCGGGCGATCAAGGCATCGTCGCCGTCGCTGGCGGTCGAGCGAGAGCTGTGGTCCCAGGGTCACCAGGTGGTGGTCGGGGTCGACGAGGTGGGTCGAGGGGCGTGGGCCGGCCCCCTCACCATCGGCGCGGCCGTGGTCCCCCGTGATCGTCGGGTGTACAAGATCCGCGACTCCAAGATGCTCACCGAGCCCGAGCGCGAGGCGTTGTTCGACCGGGTGGCGGGGTGGTGTGATGCGTGGGCGGTCGGTCACGCCAGCCACGAGGAATGCGACGAGCTCGGGATGTCCGCGGCTCAGCGACTGGCTGCTCGCCGGGCGATCGAGGGTCTCGGGGTGGTTCCCGACCAGGTGCTCATCGACGGGAACTGGGACTTCATCGGGAGCGGCAACACCCGCAAGATCATCAAGGGTGATGCCACCTGTTTGTCGATCGCCGCCGCGTCGATCCTGGCCAAGGTCACCCGCGACCGGATCATGCGGGCCCAGGCTCACGAGTTCCCCGGGTACGACTTCGACGGCAACAAGGGCTACCCCTGTCCGCGCCACAAGATCGCCCTGGCCGGTTACGGGCCTACCGCCATCCACCGCCGTAGCTGGGTGTTCATGGACCACCAGCCCTGGACGGGCGTGCCCCGCTACGTGGCCCCGGACCCGCAGGGTTCGCTCTTTTAGACCCCGCTCGGCGTGGGCGATACGGTCGGGCCATGTCGTACACGTCGCCTCCGGTACCGGGTTGGTGGCACCGCACCTGGCCGGTGGTGGCCCTCGGTGTTCTGAGTGTTGTGATGTGGCTCGGCCGCATCCGCAACATCGTCGGAGACGACGATCTGACCGGTGCCGGGCGGACGTTCCGGCTGGTGCTGGCCGTGCTGTTCATCGCCGGTGGCGTGGCGGTGCTCGAGGCCTGTCGCCAAGGTCGTCGTGACCGCAACTGGCGCCTGGCCAGCCGGCGCGAGCCGAAGGGGTGGCGGGTGGGCCCTGGTCTTCCGGCATGGGGCCTGCGAGTCGCAAGCCTCGTAGCGGGATGGACCGCAGCGGTGTGGCTGATCCAAGGCGTGACGATCCTGGTCGACCCGCAATACGACACCGGCTTCAAGGCGATCCACACCTTCTTGATGGTGGGCTCTTTGGTGGTGGCCGGGGTGGCGGGCTGGGGCCTGCGTCGCAGCTGGCCCGTGGCGCCGCCCGCCCGAGTGGGCTGAGACCCCGAAGCGGTGTCTCGTAGGGGACCTCAGTCCCGCAATTTCCTCGCCTCTGAGTTGCGTCCCGAACGTTTGTTTGCTAAGGTGGTGAGTCTTCCCCCTCGGAGCCTGGCCGTCGACCTAGGGCGGTGAAGCTCCCGTAATCGGTCCGTTCGCGCCTTGGGCGCTTGACCCGGAGTTTCTCCGATGGGTGATCCCTACACGCCACAACCTGACCACTCGGTGACCGCCGACGCGGGCGTCGTGCCCGACGGGGCTGAGCGTGTGGTGTCTGATCGGGTGGCGGTGTTGTTGGGGTTCACCCCTGATGAACGCTCGGTGGCCATCGCCCAGTTAGCGGCGTTGATCGCGTCGGCGCATGCGGAGTTGTTGGATCTGGTCGTCGCGGCTGATGTGGCTGATGACTGGGCTGATGACGGTGCCACCGGGATCGCCCCGTGGCTGGTCGGGTCTCTAGGGATCGCCAACCCCACCGCCCGCGAATGGGTCCGGGTCGGCGCCGCCCTACAAGAACTCCCCGCGTTGCGGGACCAGTACGCGACCG
>CAZEFG010000254.1:0-3898 GCA_964511355.1 uncultured Iamiaceae bacterium | reverse complement strand
TGGGCCAGGTCGAGCAGGTGGGTGGCTGCGGCTTCGGCGGCGCTGGCGGCGGTGTAGAGGTGTCCGGGGTCGGCGCGCAGGATCCGGAGCCATCCCGCGAGATATTGGGCGTGGTCGTTGCGGCTGGCGGGGTCGAGCCCGATGGTTGTTCCAACGATGGCGGCGCTGAGTTCTGCGATGAGTTCTTCGGCGGCGTAGGCGTCGTCTCCGAATCGGCCGGTGAGTTCTCGACCTAGGCGGGGCCCGGTCCAGTGCCCAGCTTCGTGGGCGACGGTGGAATAGAAGTGATCGACCACGGGGAACAGGCCTCGGTGGGGGACGTGCACAGTGTCGGTACTGGGCGAGTAGTAGGCGCGGTCTCCGCCTTCGACGATGGCCATGCCCGCGGCGCCCCAGGCGGTGACCATCTGCTCGGCGGCCTCGATCGGGTCATGCTCGACAAGTTCGACCTCGGCGGGGGTCCAGCCATCGACCTGGCTGGAGTGGAACACCACCGCGGTGCGCCAGGCGATGCGTTCGATCTCGGTTTCTTCGCCGGTGTCGGGGTCGACTTCGGTGCGCTTGAGGGGCACGGGGCGGCGCACCGCGGCGATAGCGGTTTCGCCTTTGCGGACTTGCGCGCCGACCTCGGCCCATTGGCGGTAGGTGGCCCAGGTTCCGCCGGTCAGCTCGGCGGCCATGGCGGCGATGGCCAGCACCCAGCGGTTTCCGCCGGTGTAGGGCTTGCCGGTGTGGGCGTTGGTGGGTGACAACAGGTCTCCGCCGAGGCGGTGCCAGGGCATGACCCAGCCCTCGCCGGTTCCGCCGGCTTCGATCATGGCCACCAGCTCGGCCACTACCGACACCACCAGGTCGTCGCTCTTGGTCATCGTTGATCCTTTCGTTTGGCTTCGTTTCCCGAAGCGGGGCTCTGCCTCGCTTCGTTGGAAGATCCACCTGTTGGCCGGGCGCGGCGGTCAAGGACCGGTGAGCCGGTTTCCCGCCCGAGCGCAGCGAGGGTTTGCCCTAGCGACCGGAGCGCCAGCGGAGGGAGTGGGTCGGGAAAGCTGCGAGAGGCCCCCTGGGGCCGGTCCGGGCCTTGACGGCCGTGACCGGCCAACACACTCGGCGGCCCTCTCGCCCGCCACCCCGGCCCCAAACCCACCGACCCCTGTCGGGGACCTATCGATTCCGGTTCGGGGACCACATCTCCGGCCAGCCATGCCAGGTGCTCCCCCACCACGACGGCCACCCGCACAACGAGGCCTCGACGGCGGAATCGCCAGGTCGGGGTCCCATCAACCAGGTCCCAACCAGTCGACGAGAGCAGATCTTCCAGCCAGCCCCCGACATCGATCTCTCCGGGGATCGGCCAGTTGATCAAGGGCGAGGCGACATCGAGGCCGATGACAATCAGCCAAGCAGGGGCCATTCGAAGGGAGGCCAGGGGTAGGGGCATCGCAGGCCAGCCATGCCTGGCAATTGCGCTTGGCCCGAAGAGAACTTGGTGTTTGAGAACGGGCCGCTTTCTGGTCTGCACCTACATATAGGTGGAGAGGTCCCCCTTTCGGCGCACTCGCCCGCTAAACGCGGCTGAGGCCCGGCCACCAGGTGCGGTGACCGGGCCCTCGGGGGGTGCTGTTAGGTGAGGGTGCGCTGGGGGGTTGGCCCGTAGGTGCGGGTGTGGAGCTCAGCGAGGTAGGCGGGCAACTTGGCGACCGCTGCGGGTCGCAGCGGGGGTGCGGTGAGGCGGACCTCCCAGCTGGTTTCGTCGAGCTGGTCGATGAGGTGGAACAGCCTGAGCCGTTCCAGGGTGCGTCGCACCGGGGCGTGCGGGCTGTTGCTGGTGCTCAGGCCGTGCGCCGTGGCCAGTTCTGCGACGGTCCAGGTGCTGATCGGCTCGGCGTGGAGCCGAAGAGCGATGGTGCCCCACACCAGCCAAGAGGAGGGCCCGATCATGGGGAGCCACAGCTGGCGGCTGACTGTCCCGTTGACCGGCTGGGCGTAGTGGTCGATGCGGGGGTCGATCTTTGGGGAGAAGGTGAGGGTGGTCATGGTGTTCCTCCAAAGGGGCGGTGGGTGTTGGTGCCGGGGTGCCCCGTGTGGCCCGGCTGCGGGTTCGACCAACCACGCCCGGCCGGGGCGGGGGGCAACGGCTGCCGCAGGCAAGGCGAAAGCGCAGCGGGCCCTAGCGAACGAAGCGCAGCGGAGGAAGTGGGTTGAGCCGGGCGGTTGCGGCCCGTCCAGGGCGTGGTAGAACCCCAAAGCAGCCGGGTTCAGCGGGGCGACCAGGGTCGACGTGACCAGCTCGGGCGGAGGGACTCGACGCACCGGTCACCGCACTTGGAGGTCCCCTCGGCTGAGCGGGCCCAGCAGCTCAGCGGGGCCGGGTCGGTGTCATAGGCCCCGGTTAGGATCGGGTCCACCTTTGTCGCGGGGTCATCGCGTCCAGATGTTCGGGCCCGACGGCGGGCAACTAAGACCCAAGCGGAGTTGGCGATGAGCAACGACTGGGGATCACCCCAACGCAGCGTGACCCAGATGTGGGAGGTTCTGGCCCAGGCCGCCCAGGCCGAGGGGCTCGGTGAGAGTTCGGTGATCGGCACCGTGTCGGGGCTGCGTCATCGGGCCCGGGTGGTCACCTTTGATCTGATCGACCCGACCGACACCGCAGGCACTGCCGCCCTGTTGCGCTGTGTGGTCTTTGCCAGACACCGCCACCTGACTGACCGCCTGGTCGATGGGATGCGAATCGTCGCCGGCGGGGGGCTCGAGTTGGATCCGGTGTGGGGGGTTCGCCTGGTCGTCGATTACGTGCACCTGGTCGCCGAACGATCCGCTGAGGGCCAGGCGTGGGACGCCATGGTCGACCAGTTACGGGCCGAAGGGGTCCTCAATGCCCAACACGCCTTGGTTCCACCGGGCCGCCCCCTCACCGTGGCGGTGATCACCGGGGCCCACACCGCAGGCGCCGCGGATGTGGCCGCTGTGCTGGAGCATTCCGGGGTCGAGCTGCAGGTCTGGCACCGCCAGGCCCCCATGGCCGGGCCGAGAGCCGCGGCCGAAGTCGCCGCGGCGGTGGCCGACCTGGGTCGTCATGGCCCGGACCTGATCGTGATCGCCCGTGGCGGCGGGGCCCGAGCTGAGCTGGGGTGGGCCGACACCGAGGTGCTAGCCCGTGCCATCGGCGCTTGTCCGGTGCCGGTGTGGACCGCAATCGGCCATGCCACCGACCAGACCTTGGCCGACGTGGCCGCCAACGCGGCGTGGCCGACCCCGTCTGCTGCGGCCTCCGCGATCATCGACCGGGTGCAGGCCTGGGAGACAGCCCGCAACGAACGGGTGGTGCTGCATGAGCATCGGGCCCAGGTCGCTGAGCTTGCTGCTCAACGGCACCGGGCCCGGATGGCCGCTGCGTTGGTGGTGCTGGTGGCCGTCTTGGTGTTGGCCGCCACCGTGGTGTTATGAGGGGCAACCCCGCCGGGGTTGCCCCTCGGGGCTAGAACGGTTCGGCGGCGGCACCGACCTCAGCGGGGGTGGCGGTGGGCTTGGCGTCGAGGAAGTGGAACCGGTTGACGATGATGTCGATCTTGGATCGGGGGTGACCGTCGGTGTCGGTCCAGGTGTTTTGACGCAGGGTGGCTTCGATGCTGATGAGCCGACCCTTGACCAGGTGGGTGCCCATGGCCTCCGCGGTGGCTCCGAAGGCCGCAACGGTGAAGAAGTCGGTGTCATCGGCGTCTCGGTCAACAGCCAGGCGCAGGGTGGTAATCGGGGTGCCCTTGGGGGTGGTCCCAACCTCGGGGTCAGCGGTGAGCCGGCCGGTGGTGATCCAGATGTTGGTGCTCATGGGGTGCTCCTTTTGGTGGTGCCTCAGGCGGGGTGCCGTCGGCTGTGACGCCGTGTGACCACGGCGAGG
>CAZEFG010000253.1:0-3927 GCA_964511355.1 uncultured Iamiaceae bacterium | reverse complement strand
CGTGGAACATGCAGTTGTCGAGCCGGTAGTCGCCGTGGGCGATCACCGCTCCGAGCTGCTCGGGCTTCATGGCGATCAGCCGGTCGTGCACCTCGTGGACGATGCTGGCCTCGCGGTAGACACCGGCCTCCTTCTCCTGTTCCTGTGATGCCTGGAACTGGGAGTACCAGCGCTTGAGCTGGCGTCCGAGGTAGTCCTCGCGCTTGCCGAGATCGCCGAGGCCCACCGCATCGACATCGACAGCGTGCAGAGCGACCAGAACATCGACCAGGTCGTCGGCCGCCTTGCGTTGGGTTTCGACATCCCAGATCGCCTCGACCTCTTCGACGCTGTGGAGGATGTGGGCGTCCATGAAATCCATCACGTAGAACGGCGCCCCGTTCACCTCGACATCGTCGCAGTAGCCCACCGCGGTGGGTACCGGCACCGGTGAGTCCTGGAGAGCTGAGATGATGCGGTGCTCGCGGCCCATGTCGTGGGCGGTGGCCAACACGTGGCTCACCGGCGGGCGACGCAGGACCATCCGGCGGCCGGCGGCGTCGGTGACCTTGAAGGTGAGATTCGACCTGCCTCCAGCGATCAGCTCGAACTGAAGCGGGGGCTCAACCGGCGCGGTGTTGGCCACCATCCACTCCGTGACCATTTCCTGGTCGATTCCTGCGATCTCGCTCACTCGGTTTCCCCCCGGATCGTGCAATGCATGCGGCCCGCGACCGTAGCCGGTGATCCCGCTACCTCGTGAAGAGGGTGACCACCTCGACGTGGGGCGTATCGGGAAAGAGATCGACCAGTCGAGACCAATGGTGCGTCCACCCCTGCGCGGCCAACAGCCCGGCGTCTCGACCGAGCGACCCGGCATCGCAGCTCACCAGCGCCAGCACCGTGGCACCGGTCGCGCCAACCTTGTCGACGCCAACCCGTCCCAGCCCGGCTCGGGGCGGATCGGCCACCACCACCTCGACCGGCGAGGGACGCCACCTCTCGACGCCCGAGCGGATGATCTTGGCGTCCCGGCCGGCCAGGTTGACCCGGGCATCGGCGATCGATGACCGAGATCGCTCCACAGCTATCACCGGGCGATCTCGCCCCACGGTGGCGGCGAACAGGCCGACCCCGCAGTAGAGATCGGCCATCGGAGCGCCGGGCCTGGCCACGGCCACGGCCTCCCCTACCGCTTCGACCAGCGCATCGGCTCCATCGGCTCGGGTCTGGAAGAACGAGTCGGCCGAGATCCGAAGGCGGACCCCAGCAACCTCCTCATGGATCCAGGCCCGCTCCCCCTCCTTCACGCGCACCAGGCGTTCGCCCGTGCGGGCTCCCGCCCGCAGCACCACCTCGTCGGCTGTGGCGAAGTCGCCGTGGACCAGGAGCTCTTCCACCAGGGGATGCGCGACCCGACACGAGTCGACCACCAGCCGCTGATTGCTGGACGCCTGCCGGTAGCCCGCCTGGCCATCGACCACCGCCGCCCTCACGGTGGTGCGAAACCCGCTGGCCGCGAGATCAGGTCCGGGCTGCACCACGGGGTCGTCCAACCCGCCCAGGCGGGACAAGGCCTCGGCGATGGCAGCCACCTTGGCGCGGCGCTGACCCGCCAGCTCGAAATGGGCCCAGCCGCAGCCTCCACACCCTCGGGCCACATGCGGACATTCGGGCACCTGCCGCTCGGGGGACGCCTCGAGCACGTCGACCACATCGGCGTGGGCGTAACGGGCGTGGGTGGAACGGATCCTGACCCGTACCCGTTCGCCTTCGAGAGCGCCGTTCACGAACACCACTCGACCCTCGTCGTCGCGGGCGACGGCGTCGCCGCCCACCGCCATGGCATGGGTGGTCAGCTCGAGATGTTCGGGGGTGTCCACCGCCTCATCATGGCCTGACTAGCGTGGCGACAATGTCCGCCCCCGCTCCCCGCGCCATCGAGATCGTGCCCTCGGTTCTGCCTGCCGACTTCTCCCGGTTGGGCGAGGAGTGCCAGGCGCTCGAACAGGCCGGCGTCGACCGCATCCAGTGGGACGTGATGGACGGGCGCTTCGTACCCAACCTCACCTTCGGTCCCGATGTCATCGCCGCGGTGCGTCCCCACGTCGAGGTCCCTTTCGAGGCTCACCTGATGGTCGAGGACCCCGACCTCATGGCCGCCCGCTACGTCGAAGCCGGCTGTTCGATGCTCATCGTTCACGCCGAGGCCTGCCAGCACCTGCATCGCACCCTGGCCTCCATCCGTGAGATGGGCGCCCGACCCGCGGTGGCGCTCAACCCTTCGACTCCGCTCGACACGATCCGCCACGTTCTCGACCTGGTCGACATGGTGCTGATCATGACGGTCAACCCCGGATTCGGCGGACAGGCCTACATCAGCACCATGGAGCCCAAGGTCAGGGCTCTGCGCGAGCTGATCGCGGCCGAAGGATCCGACGTCGACATCGAGGTCGACGGCGGAATCGGCCCGAACACCATCGCCGGCGCCGCGGCGGCCGGGGCCAACATCCTGGTGGCCGGCAGCGCCCTGTACCGAGATCCCGAGGGCCTCGCCCACGCGGTGGCCGACCTGAGGCGTCGAGCTCACGATGCGGTGGGCGCCCCTTGATCGTGGGGCACGGGCGGAACAAGACAACTCGCATGGGTTCGGCAGTGGTGGCCGGCCTGTTGGTCGCGGGCGCGCTCGGCGCCTGCAGTGGCCCCTCGGCCGCGGACGGCTTCTGCGACCAGGTGACCGTGGTGCAACAGGCCGGGCCGTTGTTCCCGGCCCGAACCGACGGCGAGCCGGTGCCGAATTCGACGGCGCTGGCGGCCATCGAGGGCTTGGCCGACCACCGTCCCGAACCGATCGCCGAAGCCATCGATGTCCTCATCGACGAGGCCCGATCTCTCAGCATTCAAGCGCAGGAAAGATTGGGTCAATCGGCTCAAGTTGATCCGCCAAACCGCCGATGGAGTCAGAGCGCGGTTGAGTCAGCACAGAGCGCGGTCATCGCCTACGCCGCCGAGCATTGCGACATAGGACTGATTCCGGGAAATCAAGCTGGCTAGACAGGGTTTCCGTCAAGCAACCGCTACGGTTTCGTAATCACTTCGTAACACTTCTGCCTGAGAGGTTCCGGCATGAACAACCCGAACACCCCGACCCGCAACCGGCCCACCAGCCGCCTCATGGCGTTGGTGGCCATGGCGGTAGGCATCGTGCTGCTCACCGGGTGTCTGACCGAGCAGGGCCAACGCTCGCTCGAGTTGATCAACGCCGAGCGCCACGCCGCGGGCATGCATCAGCTCTCGAACGACCTCGACCTCAACGCCCGGGCGCAGCAGTGGGCCGACCACATCGCTGCACAAGGTCGCCTGTCGCACTCGGCGATGCAGATTCCGCCCGGAGCCACCCGGGTGGCCGAGAACGTCGCCTACGGCTCCAGCATCGATCTGAACCACCGCAACCTGATGAACTCCCCCGGGCACCGGGCCAACATCCTCGATCCTCGGATGACCCGCATCGGCATCGGTGTTACCACCGGCCCCAACGGCCTGGTCTATGTGGTGCAGCTATTCGCCAACTAGGCCACCGGCCGCCCAGAGGGCCGGCCATCTGACCAGAACGAACAGGGCCCCGACATTGCGTCGGGGCCCTCTCGTTTCTGTCAAACCATTGGTGAGCGGCTCAGAGCATCTCGCCCCGGCGCAGGATCACCTTGTCGATGATGCCGTAGTCCTTGGCTTCCTCGGCGGTGAACCAGCGGTCACGGTCGGAGTCGGCGGTGATCTGCTCGAGGCTCTGGCCGGTATGGAAAGCGATGCGCTCGGCCATCAGGCGCTTGGTGTAGATCATCTGCTCGGCCTGGATGGCAATGTCGCTGGCCTGGCCCTGCACTCCCCCGAGCGGCTGGTGCATGAGGATGCGGGCGTGGGGCAGGGCGAAGCGCATGCCCGGCTCGC
>CAZEFG010000252.1:0-3931 GCA_964511355.1 uncultured Iamiaceae bacterium | reverse complement strand
GGGCGATGGAGATCATCGCCGAGGTCGAAGCGACCGGGCGAGAGGTCTACACCGGGGCGATCGGCGGGGTCAGCCCGGTGGCCGGGGCCGAATGGAGCGTTGCCATCCGAACCTTCGAGACCAGCGGCGACGACGTCTGGATCGGGGTGGGCGGCGGCATCGTGGCCGACTCTGAACCCGAGGCGGAACTAGCCGAGTGCTTCACCAAGGCTGCACCGCTCGTGGATTCGATCGGCGCAGCCTTGGCGGCAGAGCACTGAGTCACTGCAAGGACGGACTCAGTCGAAGACGTCCTTGACCTTGTCGACCGCCTTCTCGGCGGTGTCCTTCACCTTGGCAGAGGCTTGGTCGAGCTTGCCGTCGCGCTTGAGTTCGTCGTCGTCGGTGAGATCGCCTGCAGCCTCTTTGGCTCGTCCGGAAAACTCTTCGGCCTTGTTGCCCATGGCAGTCTCCTAGGGGTCGATGGAACACCTGGATTACCCGGACCCGGCGACCGACGAAACCTCAGGGCGACTCGTCGGGACCGTCGTTCTGGCGTATCCGGACCCGTTCGATGCGCGCCAACAGAAAGCCGGCTCCGATACCCACCGCAGCAATTGCCAGGAACCACCACCACGACAACGTGGTACTCCAACTCTCGCCCGCTCGGACTGGCTGTCCGAACGGCCGTAATCATATCGCAATGTTGCCAGCGAGGCGGGAATGACCGCGATGGCCGGGCTGGGGCAGACTGCTTCGATGGAATTCGCCGAGATGATGGAGCTTGAGGCCCACGGGGTCGACACCTACCTGGGGGCCGGTCCCAGCTACCCGTGGGGCGGGCTGTACGGAGGCCAGATCGTCGCCCAGGCGCTCTTGTCCTGTGGGCTGACGGTCGACCCGAAGTTCCGTCCTCACTCCTTGCACGCCTACTACATCCGGTCCGGTGACTCGACCGAGCCCATCCGCTTCGAGGTCGAACGGTTGCGCAACGGTCGATCTTTCGTCACGCGTCAGGTAGTGGCTCGCCAATCCAGCGGCGCGATCCTCACCATGATCGCCTCGTTCCAGGTCGACGAGGAGGCCGCCGACGTCCAGGCCGCGGTCATGCCCACCGTCGTCGCCCCCGATGACGCCGCATCGCAGGCCTGGACGAAGATGTTCGACCGGCGCACGGTCAGGCTCACCGACGAACCCGACCGGGTGGGAACCTGGATGCGCCTGGGCCACACCCTCGACACCGACGACCCCTTGATCCACGCCTGCGGGATCGCCTTCATGTCCGACGATCTCCCCCTCGAGGTCATCCGGGCACTGCACCCGGCCATGACCGAACCCGCCATCGGCGAGTGGGGCGATCATCCGTTCATGGGGGTGAGCCTCGACCACGCGTTGTGGTTCCACCGACCCGCCCGGGCCGACCAGTGGCACTTCGAGGACCTGCGCCCTGACGGCTTGTCGGGAGCGCGGGGACTCACCACGGGCCACCTGTTCACCCCCGACGGAATCCACATCGCCACCATGGCCCAAGAGGCCCTCCTGCGAGTCCGCCGCTAGTGGAGAGCTGACATGACCGCGTCGCTCCCACCGGGATTCGTGGTCATCGCCAATGGTGCTGCGGGCTCCGTCGACGAGCGATCGCTCGCCGCGGCCACGTTGGAGTTGGCACACCACGCGCCCACCACCGTGTGTCACACCGAGAGCCCCGACGACGTCGACGACGCCATCCGCTCTCTCGATGGTCGCCGGCCCGTCGTCGTTGGCGGCGACGGATCGTTGCACCTCGCCGTCAACCGAATGGTGGCCCTCGGCGCGGGAGACGTTCCGCTCGGGTTGGTCCCGCTCGGCACAGGCAACGACCTCGCCCGCGGGGCCGGACTGCCGCTTGACCCGATCTCTGCGGCACGCACCGCGGCCACCGGTCGCCCCACCCCGCTCGCTGCCGCCTCGGTCAGCGGCTACGACGATGTGGTCGTCAACAACGCTCATCTGGGTCTCGGCACCCAGGCCGCGGAGACGGCGATCGGACTCAAGCCGCGCCTCGGACCTCTCGCCTACCTGGCCGGCACCGTCGCCGCCGGCGTCCGACCCGACACGCTCGACGTGGTCATCGACGTCGACGGCGAGCGGTGCTACGCCGGCGAGGTGATCGCCTCGATGCTGGCGCTCGGACCGAGCGCGGGCGGGGGCCACGAGCTCGCGCCGAGCGCGGAGCCTACCGATCCCACCATCGAGGTCGTTGCGATCGCGCCCGCTGGCGCAGGGCGTCGCCTCGGACTCGCCCTCGACGTGCTCCGGGGTCGCGATCCGGCGCGACGTCCGGAGGTCGGCCGTTGGAACGGTGCGGTGATCAGGGTCGAGGTCCTCAGCGGTGAAGGTCATACCCGCCGTTGGGACGTCGACGGCGAGCTCGTCCCGTGGGACCGAGAGGTCGAGGTGCGGGTTCAGCCTGGCCTCTGGCATCTCGTGATGCCGCAGGAGTGAGCGTCAGGACACGGGTCGAACGATCGATGTCACGCTCTCGACGAGCCGCTGGGCAAGCGACCGCTGCTCCCATTCCCAGTCGGTGACCTGCTCGGAACGGGCCAGGTCCTCCTCAAAGTGCTCATCGAGCCGGCGCACGAACTCCGGATCGATCACGACGAGGTTCACCTCGTCGTCGTGGCGGGTGGATCGGCGGTTGAGGTTGGCCGACCCCACCGTGGCCAGCTCGCCGTCGACCGTGATGATCTTGGCGTGGAGCATGGAGGGCTGGTAGGCCCAGATCTCGATCCCGCATTCGAGCAGTTCGGCGTACTGCGTCTCGCCGGCGAGCTGCACGAAGCGCTTGTCAGCGTGGGGGCCGGGCAGCAGGATCTGGACCTCGACGCCGCGGTCGCGGGCGTCGCAGAGCAGGTTCACCGTGTCGTCGTCGGGTACGAAGTAGGCGGTGGCGATGCGGATGCGCCGCTCCGCCAGCTGCACGAGCGTGCTGACGAGCGTGGCGATGTCGGAGGTGCCGGTCTCGGCGGTGCCGCGCACGACCTGGACGATCGAGGGCCCGTCGGTGGGCTGGTCGGGGAAGCGGTCGACGTCTGGGTCGAACAGGTCTTGGTCGGTCTCGTGCCAGTTGTCGAGGAATGCGGCCCGGAGGCCGTCGACCGCCGGCCCTCGGATCTCGAAGTGCGTGTCGCGCCACTCGTCGGCGTTGCGGGCGTCGCCCAACCACTGGTCGGCGATGCCGACGCCACCGGTGAAGCCGACCGCCTCGTCAACGATCATCACCTTGCGATGCGTGCGGTGGTGCACCTCCCACGGTCGCGAGCGCCGGACAGGGCGGAACCGGCGCAGGATGCACGCGCTGTCCTCGAGCTGCGCGACGAGGTCCTGGTCCATCAGGCGGGCACCGACGGAGTCGACGAGGATACGGACCCTTACGCCACGATCGGCGGCCTCGCAGAAGGCATCGGCGAACCGCTGGCCGATACCACCCGACCAGTAGATGAAGGTGAGGAAGTCGATTGTGCGCTCGGCCGCGCCGATGGCGTCGAGCATGGCCGGGAAGATCTCGTCGCCGTTGCGGAGGATGCGAAGGGTGTTGCCCTCGGTGGCGGGCACCCCGAGGGTTCCTTCGACGAGACGGCGTGCGGGTCGGTCTAACACGGCCGCACGCTACCCCGCTCGGCCGGCTGGCAACCCCGTTGTGGCGGCTACTCGATGCGCAAGCCCGAGATGGCTCGGGCGATGACGAGCTGTTGGATCTGCTCGGTGCCTTCGAAGATGTCGTAGATCTTGGCGTCACGGTGGAAGCGCTCGACCGGGTACTCGGTCACGTAGCCGTAACCGCCGAGGATCTGGATCGCCCGCTCGGTGACCCACACCGCCACCCGGCCGGCCTTGAGCTTGGCCATCGAGCCTTCGGCGTTCTTGAACTGGCGCTGCTTGCCCAGCCAAGCAGCCCGCCACACCAGGG
>CAZEFG010000251.1:1971-3942 GCA_964511355.1 uncultured Iamiaceae bacterium | reverse complement strand
CGAGTTCACCATGATCGAGCTCTACCAGGCCTACGCCGACTACGGCGACATGATGAGCCTGACCGAAGAGCTGGTGGCCCATCTGGCCCGGGAGATCCGGGGCGCCACCGTGCTGGAGTACGCCGACCGCACCCTCGACCTGACCCCGCCCTGGCGGCGAGCGTCGATGACCGAGTTGATCGAAGAGCATGCGGGTTTGCGCGTCGATGTTTCGATGCCGCTCGACGAGTTGCGGGCGATCTGCGACGAACGGGGGATCAGCTGGGATGACGCCGACGGCCCCGGCAAGCTCATCCTCGAGATCTTCGAGAAGACGACCGAAGCCGAGCTCTGGGACCCGGTCTTCGTGATGGACTACCCCAAGGAGGTCTCGCCCCTGGCGCGCGACCACCGCGAACGCCCCGGCTACACCGAGCGGTTCGAGGCCTTGGTCGCCGGACGTGAGCTGGCCAACGCCTTCTCCGAGCTGACCGACCCCGACGAACAGCGCCTGCGCATGGAAGACCAGGCGGCCCAGAAGGCTGCCGGCGATGCCGAAGCGATGGTCGTCGACGAGGACTACCTGCGGGCGCTCGAGTACGGCCTGCCGCCCACCGGTGGCCTCGGGATCGGTATCGACCGCTTGGTGATGCTGATCACCGGCACCACCACCATCCGCGACGTCATCCTCTTCCCCACCCTCCGCCCCGAACAGGACTAGCGCCACCCGTCTCTCCCCGGCCCTGCGCCCCGGCCCGCCCCCGCCCCGCCCCACTCCTCGCCTGCTTGGGGAAGCTGGCGACCGCCTGGGGTTGTGGGCTTCCCCAAGCGGGCGGGCGAGGTCGGGCTTGGGGAAGCTGGCGACCGCCTGGGATTGTGGGCTTCCCCAAGGAGCGGGTGAGGGAGTGGTCAGGCGGCGGTGGAGCCGGTCCAGCCGCGGGTGATCAGCACGTCGCGCAGCTCGCCGAGCGAGGCATGGAAGCGGAGGTCGATGTCTTCCTCCTCGAAACGGACGGTCAGCCAGCCGAGCGCTGCGGTGCGGCGGTCGCGTTGGCGATCACGCTGTCGAGGGGCCCTACCCTCGTGCCAGAAGGTGTGGTCGACCTCGCCGATCACCATCTGGTCGCGCCACAGGAGGTCGACCTCGATCTCGTCGCCGGACGCCAGCTCCAGGTAGTTATTGACCAAGGGTTGGGGTAAGCCTTGGTCCTCGATGCCGCGGAGGAAGCGGACCTCAAGGTCGCTACGGGCCGACTTGCGCCAAGCGGGTCGAGACATGACGACTTCCCGAAACCGGGTGGAGCCAGGACGCCGAGGGTGGTGGAGCCGCTCAGCGGCGCGCAGCAGATCGGGGAGGGTGCACAGCCTCTTCCGCAAGGCGTGTTCGATGGCGCTCTCGAGTGACTCGGCGCCGACCATGTCCGCGGCGTCGAGCAGAGCCCGAGCGGGGCTGGTATGACGGATCCCGTCGCGGCGTCGGTCGACCACATCGACGGGGTCTATGCGACGACTGCGGTGGAAGACGACGCCACGGAGGTCGTCGGCCGAACGCTGGGCATGGGGGATCAGGACATGGATCCGTGGGTCTTGCATTTTGCGTAGGCCCATGAGAGGCCCGGCGGCGCTGGTGGCGGTCACGTGCGCGTAGTCGTAGCGAAGGCAGACCGCAGCCATGGTCTGTAGCGGAGTGTTCAAGTGAGAAGGGGAGCGATACACCGACGGCATAATCCGGACCAAACGTCCGGATTGAGTCACGTTCTGGATGGCACTGTCGGAGAAGCCGAACTCGTGCAGTTGGGTTCGCCCAACGACGCCATGGTGCTGGGCCAGCCACGCGTAGAGAGCGTGGTGGTCCGGGATGGTGGCCATGTCTTCCTCCGAGCATGCAGAAAGGAACGCTCGGGGAAGCTCGCCCCCACGCTATTGGCCGCCAAAGCCTTGTCAACCCCCAATTCCGGCCGCCGTCGCTCCCTTGACTCGGCCTTGGGGAAG
>CAZEFG010000251.1:0-1871 GCA_964511355.1 uncultured Iamiaceae bacterium | reverse complement strand
TAGGCGGGGTGGGGGGTGATGATCGACTCGACCGACGCCAGCAGGTGGTGGGCCGCGTCGGCTAGGGCGGTGGCGGCCTCGGAGCCCTCGAAGGGCGCCAGGGCGGCGATGGCCGCATCGACCTCGTCGTGAGCGCTGGCCAAGGCGGAGTCGACCCCGCCGTTGCTGCGGACGATGCCTCGGATCCGGTCGACGGTGACCTCGTCGAGCGCGGCCAGGTCGACGTCTTCGACCGAGACGGACTCGCCTGTGGCGGCGGCGCGGGCCATCGCTTCGGCGGTTCCGGGTGCGACCGAGGATGGGGCCAACAGGTCGCGCAGCTCCTCGCCACCGGGCAGGGTCATGGCGCGGATCACCGGCAACGTGTAGACGCCCTCGACCAGGTCGTTCCCGGCCGGCTTGCCGAGCTGTTCGTCGGTGGCGATGACATCGAGGATGTCGTCGACAATCTGGAAGGCCATGCCGTAATGCTGCCCGAAGTCGGTGACGGCGTCGATGGCCGCCTGGTCGAGCTCGCCCACGATGCCGCCGATCCGACAGGCCGCCGAGAACAGCGATGCCGTCTTGCCCGAGATGGAAGCCCTGTAGGTGTCCTCGGAGCGGCCAGGATCGAACATCGACTGCAACTCACGCACCTGGCCCTCACACAGCTTGGCGATGGTGGCGGCCAGCAGTCCGGCCACGTCGGTGCCGAGAGACGCGGCGATCTCAGATGCCCGGGCCAACAGGAAGTCGCCGGCCAGGATGGCCCTCAGGTTCCCCCACCGGGCGTTGACCGAGACGACCGATCGGCGGGTGACCGCCTCATCCATGACGTCGTCGTGGTAGAGCGATCCGATGTGCACCAGCTCGACCGATACTCCGCCCAACACGGAGGCTTCTGAGCTTGCTCCAAAGGAGGGATCGTCGACCGCCGAACAGGCGATGGTGAACAGGGGCCGTTGGCGCTTGCCGCCGGCCACGATCAGGTGGCTGGCGACCTCGGTGAGGAACTCATCGTCGGTGACAACTGAGGATCGCAAAGCATCCTCGACCCGTATCAGGTCGCCGGCGAGCACGGGATGGCGGTGCAGCGGAACGGCCGTCACAGGGGTCGAGGCTAGGGCGAATCGAACGCCATGCGGTAACCGGCCTTTCGGCGGCCGAGGCGATGGGGGCCGGTACTCATGTCTCAAGGCGATCCGCCGACGTGGGAAACCAGAAGTGGGGGTTATGCTCAGAGCACGTTCCCCCGCCTGTGGGAGGCAGTTCTTTGTTCGAGAGATTTACAGACCGTGCTCGTCGAGTCGTCGTGTTGGCGCAGGAAGAAGCGCGCCTGCTCAACCACAACTACATCGGCACCGAGCACATCCTTCTGGGCTTGATCCATGAGGGCGAAGGAGTGGCCGCCAAGGCGCTCGAGTCGCTCGGCATCAGCCTCGAGGCCGTACGCAGCCAGGTCGAGGAGATCATCGGCCAAGGCGGCTCGTCACCGTCGGGTCACATTCCCTTCACCCCCCGGGCCAAGAAGGTCCTCGAGCTGTCGTTGCGCGAGGCCCTCCAGCTCGGTCACAACTACATCGGCACCGAGCACATCCTCCTCGGTCTCATCCGTGAGGGCGAGGGCGTGGCCGCTCAGGTGCTGGTCAAGCTCGGCGCCGACCTGTCCCGTGTTCGCCAGCAGGTCATCCAGCTCTTGTCGGGTTACTCCGGCCCTGGTGGCCAGGGTGGCTCCGAGAAGGCGGGTGCCACCTCCGGCGGCAGCGGCGAGCAGAGCCCGTCCGGCTCGCTGGTGCTCGACCAGTTCGGCCGTAACCTCACCCAGCTCGCCCGCGAGAAGAAGCTCGACCCAGTCATCGGTCGCACCCGCGAAGCCGAGCGGGTCATGCAGG
>CAZEFG010000250.1:0-3966 GCA_964511355.1 uncultured Iamiaceae bacterium | reverse complement strand
GGCGTTGGTGAGAAAGCGCGACAGCATCTCGACCCGGACCGGATAGCCGGCATAGCGCTCGCTGAAGGTCTGGAAATGCTGGGAGGCGAGCAACGTGGTGGGCACCAAGATGGCGGCCTGTTTGCCGTCTTGGACCGCCTTGAACACCGCCCGCACCGCCACCTCGGTTTTGCCGAACCCCACGTCGCCACACACCAAGCGGTCCATGGGTGCCTCCGCCTCCATGTCGGCCTTGACATCGGTGATGGCTTTGAGCTGGTCAGGGGTTTCCTGGAAGGGAAACGCATCCTCGAGTTCGGCCTGCCAGGGCGAGTCGGATGGGAAAGCGTGACCCTCGGTGTTCACCCGCTTCTGGTAGAGCACGACCAGTTCCTGGGCGATCTCCTGGACCGCCGAACGCACTTTGGCCTTGGTCTTGGTCCACTCGCCGCCGCCGAGCCGGCTCAGGCTCGGGTTGTCGCCGCCGGTGTAGTGGCGTACCAGATCGATCTGGTCGGACGGGACGTAGAGCTTGTCGTTGCCCCGGTACTCGAGCAGCAGGTAGTCACGTTCGACTCCGCCGATCGCCCGTTTGACCATCCCGCCGTAGCGGGCCACGCCGTGTTGGTGGTGTACGACGTGGTCGCCGACCTTGAGATCTTCGAAGAACCCCGCGGCGTCGGTGCGCCGCTTGCGGGCCGCCCGGTGGGCGCGGCGCCGGCCGGTCAGGTCACGCTCGGACAAGACGGCGAGCTTGGAGTCGGGCAGGATCACGCCCTGTTCGAGCGGGGCGACCACCAGGTAGCCGCCGGGCTTGGCCAGCTCGGCACTGTCGATGGTCGAGCGGGTTAGGACCACCCCGTGGTCGGCCAACAGGTTGGCCAGACGATCAGCCGAGCCCGGACCATCGGCCCCGACCACGACCCGGTAGCCGTCGGCCAGCAGTTCCTTCATCTGGGCGACCAGACGCTCGCCGTCGCCGACCACTGGGTCCCACGGCCGGGCAGTGATGGTGCCGACGTCGGGCCCTTCCGGGCTGTTGGTGAGGGTCCACACCGGCGCGTCGGTGAGCCCGAGCAGCCGGTCGAACGGCACGTGGAGCGACGGCAACGACTCGGTGCCCGCCTCCCAGGTGCGGGCGAGTGTGGTGGCCAGGTCGTGCTCTTCGGCGGCGAGGTCGGCCGCGCGGTCGCGCATGCGGCGGGGCTCGACGAGCACGATGTGAGCGTCAGCGCCCAACTGGTCGAGGATCAGCACCTCGTCGTCGACCAGCCACGGAAGCCACGACTCCATGCCGTCGAAGGTGAGCCCTTCGGCCAGGCGCTCCCAGTGTTCGCGACCCCACGGTTGGGACCCGACCAGGCTCGCCGCTCGTTGCCGTACATCTTCGGTGGGCAGGAGTTCGCGGGCCGGGAAGATCGCCACCTCGGACACGTCGATGGTGGAGCGCTGATCGGCGACCGAGAACTCGGTGAGGCGGTCGACCTCGTCGCCCCACAGGTCGATCCGGATCGGGGTGGGGCCGGTGGATGGGTAGACGTCGACGATCGACCCGCGCACGGCGACCTCGCCCCGCATCTCGACCTGGTACTCACGCCGGTAGCCCGCCGCCACCAGCCGCTCGACCAATTCAACCGAGTCGACCTGGTCGCCAACTCCGATCACGATCGGATCGACCTCGGTGGCACCCGGTCCCAAACGCTGCACCAGCGCCCTCACCGGAGCGACGACCACCTGAGGACAACGCTCCGGGTCCTGGAGGTGCCACAGCACCCGCAGGCGCTGGCCCATGGTGTCGACACTGGGGCTTACCCGCTCGAACGGCAGGGTCTCCCATGCGGGAAAGATCTCGACCTCGTCGGCACCGACGAGGGTGGAGAGATCGGCCGCCAACCTTTCGGCGTCAGCGGTGGTGGGAACGCACACCACCAGCGGACGACGATCGCCCAGGGTGGCGAGCGCGGCGAGGGCGACGGCTCGGCCAGGCTCGGCCACGGCCAGTACCGCGTTGTTGCGACCGAGGGCACCGAGGAGGGCGGGCTCGTCGCGCAGAAGCTGAAGACTGCTGAAAGGCACGGTTCAGTCTGCCGCCGGAGCTTGGTTGTACCGCCCCATGGCCGCTTCAAGTCCGTCGGCCACGATCATCTCGACCGCGTCAGCGGCTTCCTGCACCACGATGTCGAGTTCAGCGCGGTCGCGCTTGGTCGGCGGTTTCAGCACGTGGTCGGCGCCCCGATCAGCCGAAGGGGGCCGCCCCACTCCTATTCGGATACGGATGAAGTCAGCGGTGTGCAGGTGCGCCTTGATCGAGCGCAGACCGTTGTGTCCGGCGAGGCCGCCACCGAACTTCACCTTGAGACGCCCCAGCGGCAGATCGAGCTCGTCGTGGACCACCACCAGGCGCGACAGATCGTCGACGCCATGGCGCTTCACCAACAGCCGGACCGAGTCGCCCGAGTTGTTCATGAAGGTCTGGGGAAAGGCCAGGGCGACCCGCTGACCGTCGATGCGGACCTCGTCGGCCAGCGCCAGCTCCTTGGCTTTGCGCAGGCGTCCGCCGTGGCGCTCGGCCAGAAGTTCGACCACCTCGGCTCCGACATTGTGGCGGGTGCGCGCGTACTGAGCGCCGGGGTTGCCCAGCCCTACGACGAGCAGATCAGTTGGGGTGCCCGTCCGGCCGGTGCCGGAGCGTCGACCGAAGGGACTCATCGCATCCTGGGATCAGGACTCTTCGGCTTCGGCGGCCTCTTCGTCAGCGGCAGCGGACGCCTCGTCGCCAGCCTCGACATCCTCGCCCTCGACCGGCTCGTCAGCCTCAGCGCGGGTGACCGATGCGGTGACGATGACCTCTTCGGGGTCCATCTCGGTGCGGGCGCCCTCGGGCAGGGTGAGGTCAGACACGAGCAAGGTCTCGTTGACCTCGAGCTCGGAGACGTCGACGAAAAGCTCGTTCGGGATGGCGTCGGGCTTGGCCCACACGGGAAGCACGTAGTGGATCTGGTCGACGACACCCTGTTCGGCCAGCACCTTGCGGGCTTCGCCCTCGATCACGATGGGGACGTCGACCAGGATCTCGGCCTTGGGGTCGACCCGAACGAAGTCGACGTGGATCACGTCATTGCGGACCGCGTGACGCTGGAGTTCACGGACGATGCACAGCTCGTCGGTGCCGTCGACCTTCATGGTGATGATGGCGTTGAGGCCGGCATCGGTGGTGAGGGCCTGACGCAACTCCCGCCATTCGACGCTGAGGGTCAGCGGGTCGCGGCCGAGGCCGTAGATGGTGCCGGGAACCTGTCCGTCGACCCGGAGCCGCTTGGACGGCCGAGATCCGGTGGTGCGGCCGGTGGTGGCCGTGAGGGTGACATCCATTGGGGGGCGCTCCTGGCGACGGTTAGAGACGGCGACGGTAAGAGAGTCGGTGCGGGGCGCGAGGGTGGCCCCGAAGCAGTCGACCATTCTAAACCGTCGGGGCAGGGGCGACCAACCCGAGCTGGGGTGGGACCGACGGAATGGCGCGGGTTCAGCTCTGGTTCTGCCCGTCGAAGATCTCGCTGACCGAGGTGTCCTCGAACACGGCGTCGATGGCGTCGGCGAGGATGTTGGCGACCGAGAGCACCTCGATCTTGTCGATCTGCTTCTCGGGCGGCAGCGGCAAGGTGTTGGTGACCACGATCTTTTCGATGCAGGAGTTCTTGAGCCGGTCGATAGCCGGTTCGGAGAAGACGCCGTGGGTGGTGGCCACCAGGATGCGCGCCGCGCCCTTCTCCTGGAGTTGATCGGCCGCGGCGGTGATGGTGCCGGCGGTGTCGATCATGTCGTCGATCAGCACACAGGTGCGCCCGGCGACGTCGCCGATGACGTCACGGGCCTCGACCTGGTTCTTCTCGCCCTTGAGCCGCCGCTTGTGGATGATCGCGAGGTCGGCGTGCAGCATGTTGCTGTAGCGCTCGGCGACCTTCACCCGGCCGGCGTCGGGCGACACGA
>CAZEFG010000249.1:0-3977 GCA_964511355.1 uncultured Iamiaceae bacterium | reverse complement strand
CGGTGAGTAGGTGCGGCAACTTGGAGTACTGGGTGAGCTCGACCCGCTTGGGGTCTACGAGGATCATCCGCACCTGCTCGGGCGTGGCCCGCATGAGCAGTGAGGTGATGATCGAGTTGATGCACGACGACTTACCGGCTCCGGTGGCACCGGCGATGAGCACGTGGGGCATGGCCGCCAGGTTGAGCATGACCGACTGCCCGTTGATGTCGCGACCCACCGCCACCTCGAGGGGGTGGTTGGCCTTGCGCGCCTCGGGCGAATCGAGCAGGTCGCCGAGGGCCACCAGCGCCCGCTTGGCGTTGGGAACCTCGATGCCGATGGCCTGACGCCCGGGGATGGGAGCGAGGATGCGCACGTCGGGCGACGCCATGGCGTAGGCGATGTCCTTGTGCAGGCTGGTGACCCTGGCCACCTTGACCCCTGCGCCCAATTCGAGTTCATAGCGGGTGACGGTGGGGCCGACCACCATGCCGACGAGGCGGGTCTCGACGCCGTGTTCGGCCAAGGCCTGTTCGAGGACGCGGCCGGTCTCCTCGACCGCCTTGTGGTCGACCTGATGGGGGCCGGCTCGGTGGAGAACGTCAGCCTTGGGAAGCTTCCAAGGAGACGACGCCGCGGCCGGGCCGAGGTCGATGTGGAGCTGCTGGGGATCGACGGCCGGTTCATCAGCCTCCGGACGGGCAGCCCGGCGACGCTTGGCCGGACCGGAGGCCGTGTCCTGGTCGAACAGGTCTGAGCCCCAGCCTGAAGGGATCGCGGCCTCGGCCTGGTCGGCGGGAACGGGCGCATCGACCACCGTGGCGTCGGTGAGGATCTCGGCGGTGGTGAGGTCGATGGTCTTGCCGCCGACGACCATGGTCGGGGACCCTCCGCCCGATTGGGTGGCGTCGTCGGGTGCGTCGGTCACTGTCGAGCCGGAAGGGCCGTCCATGAGGGCGCTGGCGGCGGTGCGGATCGACCGGCCGATGGCGGAGAGCACCCGCGCGATGGCGGAGAGCACCACTCGGACCGGCACACGGGTGAGTACGACCAGCCCGAGCGCGACCACGGTGATGAGCACCAGCGAGGCACCCCACACCCAGGCCAGCGCCTGCAGTGGGGCACCGGTGGCGGCACCCAGGAACCCGCCGGCGTCGATCACGCGGTCGACTCCGGCGGCATCCTCGGGGACGGAGATCCACAGATGGGCGAGGCCGGTGATGCCGACGAGGGTGAGGGTGGAGCCAACGGCCACGCGGGCCGGGACCCCCTGGTTGTCCTCGTCGACCTGGTGACGCACCAACGCGACACCAGCCGCGACCAACCCGATCGGTACGAAGTACCGCATCAGACCTACGGCGGCGCCCGCGGCGTTGTTGATGGCGGCGCCGGCGGGCCCGGCGATGTCGAGGTAGATGCCTAGCCCCGCAACCAGGCCGAGGGTGAGCAGGACCAGACCCCATGCGTCGAGCACGTGACCTTCGAACGCGCTGCGCATCACCGGTGGCCTGGGCGCGGCCGAGCCCCGAGCGCCGGCGGCGGCCCTGGTGGAGGGCTTGGCCGTGCTACGGGTCTTGGGGCTGGAGCGGGTGGTCTGCTTGGTGGCCACAGATACCTCGGGCGCGAAGGTTCGACGGGCTCCACCCACCGACCATGCTCGCCGCCCCGCCCTGCCAGGTCAAGGACCCTGCCCGCTCCATGCGCCCCTTTTCCACCCCGCTCCCACCGCCTTTCCCGTCGAACTGCGTGAAAAGGTGCCCCAAACGGGCCGGCCTTTACGCAGCTAGTAGGGGTTTGTGGCGTTTTGGGATCGGCGCGACACTGCCACGATGGGCCGAGGCGAGATCAGCACGATCCGGCGTCCACCACCTGAGTTTCGTCGGGCGATGGCAACCGACGTCGAGGACCTCAGTCCACGCCTGGTAAGGATCAGGCTGGAGGGCGAGGAGCTGGCTGGCATGGACATGCCGGAACCGGCGGCCAGCGTGCGTCTTCTCCTCCCCCGGGGAGGACCCGGCAGCGCGTTGGAGATGCCGACGTGGAACGGCAACGAGTTCCGCTTCGACGATGGCTCTCGCCCCCCGATCCGAACCCTCACCCCGCTGCGGACGGACCCCAAGGCCGGCACGCTTGAGGTCGAGGTGGTGCTGCACGGGCGGGGTGCCCTTTCCGACTGGGCCAAGGCTCGACCGGTGGGCGACGAGATCGCTGTCTCCGGGCCCGGCCGGGGCACCTCGCCAGACCTCACCGCTGCGGCTTTCGTGCTGGCCGGAGATGAATCGGCCATGCCTGCCATCGGCCAGATCCTCGAGGTCCTGCCAGCCTCGGCAAAGGTGGACGTGGTGATCGAGATCGCCCGCTCAGATGCCCAGATCGCACTCCCCCACCGACCCGACGCCAAGGTCACATGGTGTGAGCTCGCTCCAGGTGACGCCCCTGGGGCCGCAATGCTCGCCGCGGTCGCCGCCATCGAGCTCGCCGATGGAGTGCAGGTGTGGGCTTCCGGCGAAGCCGCCGCAGTGCAGCAGCTACGGACGCTCGTGCTCAACGAGCGGGGTGTCCCCCGCAAGGACGCGATCATCCGGGGCTACTGGAAACACGGCCGCGACGGAGCGGGGACGCTTTGATCAAGTGCCCGGCTGGGCTGAGGCGAATCGACGAACGCTGACCCCGCCCTAAACGCAGGATCCGATCGGCATCCGCTCGGATCCTGCGATCCGGGCGCTGTTCGCCAACGAGGGTAGCCATGTTGCTGCGGCGAGCGCCCAGGGGCGACCGCTGGCGACAATAGAACGGCTCGCCGGGCCAGCCTCGGTGGCCGACCGACCCGATCACGCCGCGGCCGTGCGATCGCTCAGGCCTCCATCACCACCGGCACGATCATGGGCCGACGCTTGGTCCGGGCATTGACGAAACGCCCGGCGGCACGGCGCACCACCTTCTGGATGGTTTCGAGCTCGCGCCCATCGCCGTCGGCCAGGGCCTCCTCCAGCGCCCGGCGCACCTCGGCGGCGGCTTCGTCGATCAGGTCCTCGGCTTCGGGAGCATGGACCCAGCCCCGGGTGATGACCTCGGGCCCGGTGATGACGGTGCCAGTCGAGATATCGAGCGCCACCACCACGACCACCACACCCTCTTCGGCGAGCACCTTGCGGTCGCGCAGCACTCCGTGGCTGACGTCGCCCACGATGCCGTCGACATAGAGATAGCCGGCGGGCACCGACTCGCCTCGCTCGAGACCATCGTCGGTGAGCACGACCGAGTCGCCGTCCTCGCACACCAGGATGTGTTCGGGGTTCATCCCCACCGCCTCGGCCAGCTTGGCGTGGGCCACCATGTGGCGGTACTCGCCGTGGACGGGAATGAACCAATCCGGCTGGATGATCGAATGGATCGTCTTCAGCTCTTCGGCCTTGGCGTGGCCGGTGGCGTGAACGTCGGAGATGCCGGAGTGAACGACCTCCGCCCCCAGACGGACCAGGCCGTCGATGACCTTGGAGACGTTCATCTCGTTGCCCGGGATGGGATGCGAACTGAGGATGACGGTGTCGTCGGGCGTGATCTTCAGAAAGCGGTTCTCGCCCGCCGCCATCCGGGCCAACGCCGACATGGGCTCGCCCTGGCTGCCGGTGGAGATGATGCAGATCTGGCCCGGTTCGAGCCCATCGACGTCTTCGATGTCGCGGATGGCATGGTCGGGGATGTGCAACAGGCCCAGGTCTCGGGCGAGTTTCACGTTCTTCTTCATCGACAGGCCAAGGGTCACGACCGTGCGTCCGAAGGCGACGGCGGCGTCGGCGATCTGCTGGACCCGGTGGATGTGGCTGGCGAAGCTGGCGGTGATGATGCGCCGCCCCTCGTGCGCATGGAACAGGTCGTAGAGAACCCGGCCGATGGAAGACTCAGAGCGGGAGTGACCGGCCTCTTCGGCGTTGGTGGAGTCGGCCAGGCTCCGAAGCTCGAGCGAGGCGGTTTGTCCCGCCAACTCCTCGTCG
>CAZEFG010000248.1:0-3986 GCA_964511355.1 uncultured Iamiaceae bacterium | reverse complement strand
CACGCCGGCCTGTCAAGCCGGAGGTCGCGGGTTCAAATCCCGTCGGGACCGCCAGCCTCACCGCCCTCCGGGGCGGCGAGGCCGCGGTCGAGTAGCTCAGTTGGCAGAGCGTCCGCCTGAAAAGCGGAAGGTCACCGGATCGACGCCGGTCTCGACCACCACCCGAAACCCCAGGTCAGGGCCCCGCCGGCTCTGACCTGGTGTCGTTTTCGTCGGCAAGTGCAGCGAGCGTTCAACATCGGCTCAGCTGTGATCGGGCCATCATCTCACGGCCGCTGGATCGCCCCGTCGACCATCCCGGCGTGCACGACCTCGCCGTCGATGTAAATGGTGCGCACATCTGTCGTGGCTGGAGGCCCGCCCAGTGCTCCGGAGAACGTCGCATCTTTGTACCAGCACACGACTGCTGGTGTGTCCGGTTCGTCGTGGTCGCCGGCTAGTTCGCCGAGGTCTCCCACTGTGGTGTCGAAGCCGGCGACGAGTCGTCCGCCGCTCAAGCGCATCCCCGTTGCCACGGGCGGGCACACCTCCTGCGCCGCGGGATCGAGTGTTGGCGCTGCGGGAGCGCTCGCTGTAGCCGCTAGGTCCACCGGCAGAAGTTGTTCATCAAACCCGTAGGTGTCGTCGCCGGGCAGCCGCAACGTGAACCTCGGCATGAGCGGCGACCGGTCAAGGGCGACAACGAACGTCTTCGGGATGAGCGGTTCGATGCAAAAGCCAGCCGGTTCCTCGAAGATCGGGGTGATCACCTCGGCGTCACGTTCGAAACGCACCAGTTCGGGTGGGCATGCATCGTCGGGGATCGTGATGCTGACCACCACCACTTGGGAGAGGTCAAGAGACGGGGCCGGTTCGGCGCTGCTGGAGCGGGACCACAATTCCTCGTACGAAGCTTCGTCGACCGCAGCACGGAGGGTGCCCATCGGTTCGCCCGCCTCGGTGACCTCGGTGACAGCGACCACCTCGAAGTTGACCGGAACGACGTCATCGCCCGAGACGGTGGTGCTCGAGGATTCGGCCGGCGGGCGGGCAACCACGATCCGTTCGTCACCTTGGTCGCGGGAGATGAGGGCTAGAGATCCGGCTCCGAGCACCACAAGTGCGAGCAAAGTTGCCGAACCCATCACCACCTGACGACGGCGACGAAGTTGGGCGCGGCGACGCCCAAACGACTCGATGGCGACCGCCGTGTCGACATCGGGAGCGAGGAAATGCAGGTCGTCGAGATCAGGCATGGCGCGGGTCCTCCATCTGAGCGCGTAGGCGCTGGCGGGCGTCGTGGAGGTTGGACTTGATCGTTCCCGGGCTGACGTCAAGAGCCATCGCCACCTCGTCGATCGTGCACCCGGCTACATGGTGCAAGCACACGGCGAGACGCATCTTCTCTGGGAGCGCATCGATGGCACGCCGCAGGTCGAGAAGGTCCGCCGTCAGGTCCTCAACCGACACGGGTCGGATCGCCGCGATGATCTCCGTTCGGCGACGAAGATTGCGGTGACGATTTCGGAGCCGGTTGATGGCCACCCTGCGGATCCAGGCGGCGGGATCGTCGTACTGCCCGATCGTGCGCCAACGCCGGTCGGCCTGGATGAAGGCCTCCTGCACAGCATCGGCGGCAGCGTCGGCGTCGCCGAACGCTACGGCGAGCGCTCGGACCAGCTCGGCATAACGGCGCTCGAACAGCGCGTCGATGGGGTCCACAATCTCCATGACACAGCTCACACCCGCCAGAAGGGTCGATGGTTGGGTCAGGCCCGTAAACCTCCTCGTTTCCCGAAAGAGTCCGGTCATCGAGCTGTCGAGCGTTGGCGAGCAGTCCCTTGCGAACCCGACAGCGACCCGCCTCGGGTCCTTACCATCGGACCGGATCACTCGGGCAACCTCCTCGAAGTCATCTGGCTGGAACTCGCCAACCAACGAGCGGTCGCAATCCACGCCATGCCGCTACGCCGCCCCTTTCATTAGCTACTTCCCAGCGGGGAGCACGACGAATGAACCCACGAAAGACCTACACCACCCCGGCAGGCCAAGCCCTGGACGACAGCGATCTCGACGCCATAGCCGACGAGGTCGAGAACGCTGACTACGGCGTCGAAGACCTGAAGACCCGTCGACGGGGCCGGCCCCTTCTTGGATCAGCACCGGCAGAGGTCGTAACCGTCCGCCTCGATCCCGAACTGAAGAACGCTGTCGACGACCACGCCAGAGCCGACCAGCTGACGACGAGCGAGGTCATCCGTAGGGCGCTGCGCAAGGACCTCGACGTCGCGTAGCGCTCGTCGAGCTCACCACCGGTTCTGGATCGTTCCACGACACCGTGACGAATCGCCCCATGGTGGACGTTCCCCTCTCAGCGAGGGACCCGTCAGCTCAGAGCTTCCCTCACCGCATTCACCGCAGCAGCTGACCTTTCAACCGCCCAACGCCCATCGGCTTCGGTCTTCTCCGCCGAGCGGTCGGGATCGAAGTACTCCGCCTCGGGCCGTCCGGTGCGAAGCCGCTCAGCCGACGCACCAGCGAAGATCTCCGTAGCATCGCCGACGGCGGCCTGGGCGATGTCGAAGGTGATGCGGTGCGCACCGGCGACCCCGGCACTCGGAATCCGAACGCGAGGACGACCGACTCGGCCGCCATGCGATAGGCGTCATACGCGTTGGTGTAGGCCGACTCCCAGAGCTCAGCGCCAAGGAGCAGCTCTGCCGCGGTCAAGCGATCCTGCGCACGATCGAGACATGCCCGGGCGGCCTCCTGCTCCGCCTTCGGTTACTGGCGGTCAACGAAACTCCTGAACTGGGTAAACGCAGATCCCCGTTAGGTCAGCGAATTGCCCCGACACGAACCGTCGATCGGAAGGTCACCGGATCGACGCCGGTCTCGACCACCAGGCACGATCCCGTCCGCTGTCGCTCTGACAGACTGGCGGCGGAGGGAACGAGCGTCATGCGAATCACCCACAAGGTCGACTATGCGGTGCGGGCCATGGTCACCATCGCCCGGGCCGAACTGGCCGAACCGGGGGTGCCGATCAAGCGCGACGTCATTGCCGAGGCCGAAGAGATCCCGCCCGCGTTCCTCCACGACATCCTTCGCGCCCTGCGCACCAGCGGCCTGTTGCGGTCCACCCGCGGGGCCGATGGAGGCTGGAACCTCGGACGGGCGGCCGACGAGATCACCGTGGCCGACATCATCCGGGTGCTCGAAGGCCCACTCGCATCGGTCCGGGGCATCCGCCCCCATGAGCTAACCGAGCACGGGGGAACCGAGCCCTACATCTCGCTGTGGGTAGCGGTGCGCACCGCCCTGCGTTCGGTGCTCGAACAGGTCACCGTCGCCGATCTCGAAGGAAACGAGCTGCCAGCCTCGGTGCTCGACCTGCTCGAGACCCCTGGGGCCTGGACCGCCCAGTAGCACGCACTCACACGCTGGGGGCACCCGGAACGTGACGCAGCCAGTACCGCTCGCCCACCGTCAGGGAATGGGCCCTGGCCTCCGGGCGGGTGAGCTGCACCTGGACCTCGGCGCCGTCGGCAACCAACGACACCCGCACCTCGAAGCCCACCCGCACCACGCCGGTGACCTCAGCGGCCACTCCCCCACACACCTCGCTGGGGTGCAGCTCCAGATCGTGCGGCCTGACCAGACGGCCACCGAGTCGGGTGACCGGGCCCACAAAGCGCATGACGAACTCGTTCCTGGGCCGGTCGTAGAGTTCGTCGGGGCTTCCCACCTGCTCGACCCGACCCTCGTTGATGATCACGATCTCGTCGGCTACCTCAAGCGCCTCCTCCTGGTCGTGGGTCACGAACACGGTGGTCACTGGCACCTCGTCGTGGAGACGACGCAGCCAGTCCCGTAGCTCCCGGCGGACGTTGGTGTCGAGGGCACCGAAGGGCTCGTCCAACAACAACACCTTGGGCTCCACCGCTAGGGCCCGGGCGAGGGCCATGCGCTGGCGCTGTCCGCCGGAGAGCTGCGAGGGCAGCCGG
>CAZEFG010000247.1:0-4025 GCA_964511355.1 uncultured Iamiaceae bacterium | reverse complement strand
CCTCACCCGCGGTCGACTCATGGCCGAGGAGATGCGGCTGGCCGGGATGCGGGTCGAGTTCGACGATCGGGTAGAGGTGTCGTTCGGTCGCCGGGCCACCGACTGGGAGCTCAAGGGCGTTCCGGTCCGAGTCGAGGTCGGGCCCCGCGATCTGGCTCAGGGTGTTGTCACCGTGGTGCGGCGCGACCTGGGCGCTGACGATCCCGGCCGCAAGGTCGCCGTCGGCGTGGTCGAGATGGCCCAAGCCGTGGCCGACGCCTTGGCTGCGGCGCAGGACTCTCTGTATCAGCAGGCTCAGCGTCGGGTCGATGAGCGGCTGGTAGAGGTCGACTCCATTGACGCCGCCATCGAGGCGGCCGGCACCGGGTTCGCTCGTATCCCGTGGTCGCTGGTGGGCGACGCCGGCGAGGACCAACTGGCTCAGCACTCGATCACCGTGCGGTGCCTGCAACGGGCCGACGGCTCGGTGCCCGCCGCCGACGACGAGCCCGACCTCGTCGCCCTGGTCGCCCGTTCGTACTGACCGACAAGTGGGGAGCCTCCACCATGCCGTCTGATTCCGACCTCTCGTCCGCTCATCTCGTCCGAGCTGTGCCCGTGCTGGCCTCGCTCGACATCGAGGCCACCCAGCGGTTCTACACCGACCGCCTCGGTTTCCAGTTGGGCGCCGTGTACCCCGACTACCTCATTGTCGAGCGCGACGATATTGAGCTCCACTTCTCGCTCACCGACGACCCCGCGGTACCGCAGCAGACGTCGTGCTACGTGCGGGTCACCGGCATCGATCAGCTCTACCAGGAGATGTCTGCGGCCGAGGTGGTGCATCCGCACGGGCCGCTCACCGATCAGCCCTATGGGGTGCGGGAGTTCGCTGTGCTCGACGGCGACGGCAACATGATCAAGTTCGGCGAAACGCTCCCGGTCGCCGATCTACCGTCCGGCTGATCGTCCCGTTAGGTGGTCGACCAGCAGGGTTACGACGGGGCCGAACAGCGGATGGAGCGCGTCAGGGAGGTGCTCGTCGATCGGTAGCCAGTGGCACCGGAAGATGAGTCCCTCTTCTTCTGGCGACCCCCACACCTCGTGCTGCCATTGGTCGGGAGCGTCCGGTGGTCCGGGCATGAGGAAGACCTCCCACACATGTCGCTCGAGGGGTCCGGATTCGTCGGGTCCCGCGCCGACCTGGCGTTCGAGTGCCCCGAGACGGGCGGTGACGGCGAGCCCGTGTAGGCCTGTCTCCTCGTGCAGCTCACGAACCACCCCATCGGCTGGATGCTCGCCCGGTTGGAGCCCACCCTTGGGGAGCTGGACGCCAGCATTCGGATGCTCGAACGCCAGCAACTCGTTGCGCCCTCTGGAGTTCCGGACGACGCAGGCGCAGACCTTCGACACGGTGTTCACGGTTCCAGATTGTCTGAGGCTGACGTCCTAAACCACTCGGTATTGGCGGCCGGGCCATGCCACCATCCCAAGATGGAGTCACAAGGGGTGCGTTTGCCGTGGGCGCAGGTACCGGAGTCGGTCAGGTCCGCGGTTGCGGACCTGACCGGTAGCGCGGTCGTTGTCGCGGAGAATCAACCCGGCGGCTTCTCGCCCGGGGTGGCAGCCCGTTGTCAGCTGGCCGACGGCCGCCGTTGCTTCATCAAGGCGGTCTCGCCTGACCAGAACCCCGATTCCCCTCACCTACACCGACGTGAGGTTGAAGTCGCTGGCGCGCTGCCCGCCGATCTCCCGGTACCCAAGCTGCTCGGCAGCTTCGACGATGGCCACTGGGTTGTCTTGGTGTTCGAGGAGATCGAAGGTCGCCCGCCCCACCTGCCCTGGTCCCTCAACGACCTGCGGGCAACATTCGACGCGCTCAAGCAGTTGGCTGAAGCGGCGACTCCCTGCCCCGTGCCGGGCCTACCTAGCGTCGCTGACGTAGCTTCGGAGCTCTTCAGCGGCTATCGCCGATTAGCGGGAGGTGACCGCGGAAACGCCCGTGTCGACCCGTGGACCCGACGCCACCTCGATCATTTGGCCACCCTCGAAGCCGACTGGGAGCCCGCGGCCGCAGGTGAGTCACTGCTGCACAACGACATTCGAGCCGACAACCTTCTGGTTCGGCCCGACCGCACGGTGGTCATCGTTGATTGGCCTCATGCGGCGTTCGGCGCCCCATGGGTCGACCTGGTGCTTCTGCTGCCATCGGTCGGTCTTGATGGAGGACCGGCGCCGACTGATGTCGAAGCCGCTCTCGACCCGTTCAGCGGTGTTGACGGCGATGCCGTAAATCGGGTTCTGGTCGGGCTTAGCGGAGCCTTCACCTACTTGGGACTGCAGCCCGATCCTCCGGGCCTGCCGACGTTGCGTGCCTTCCAGCGAGCCCAAGCCGCGGTGGCCCGCACCTGGCTCGCCCGCCGGCTCGGGCTCAGCTAGGAGCTGAGGTGCCCCGCCACAGACGGCGGCCCGAGCAGAGAGCTCCGCAACAATGGGGGCTTGGGGCTGCTTCGCTTAATGCTCCGGCAATGGCTCGTCCAGCGGAGGGTAGAGCCGAAAGCCCCTGAGTGTGCGATGCGGTAGACGGTCGTAGAAGCCCACCGACGCCGGATCGGCCAGCAGGTCGATCCGCTGACCACCGGCCAGTTCGAGCGCGGTCGCGATGAGTTGGCGGCCAATGCCGTGACTCCGAAAGTCGGCGTCTACTACGAGTACGGCGAGGTAGGCCTGGATGGTGCCGTCGCTGAGTACTTGGGCGAAGCCGATCACCCTGTTGGCATCCCTGGCTACCACCGTGGTGACACCGGGGGCGGTGAGCGCCCGGAGAGCGCGGTCGGGGTCGGCAGGCAGCGAGGGCCAGTCCTCGGCCCGGCACAGGTGAAGGACTCCATCTAGATCGGTGCTGGCAAAACGGTGGATTGTCGTGGCCACACCATTAGCTTCGCCGACGGCGTGGTTTGGTGGAGCTGGGTTTCGCGCCTACCACCCGCCATCTCGGTCAGCTGCTCAGCAGCGGTGGCCCGATCCGATATCGGCGTGACCACCCATGACCCGTCGCGAGGGGCTGACGTCGGCTGACGGTCGACATGTTGACGGGAGGATGGATGCGGGCGCGGCGAAGCGCCCGGCGATTGCCGGGTCGCTCGCTGCCACCGCCGTGCGTATACCTATCGCGTCATCGCCGGCGCAGCCCTACGCAGGTGGGCCGTGGTTCGGGTGGCGGGGGTCGTCGGGTGGGACGAATGCTCGGATGCCTTTGCCGGGGATGAGGCGCCAGTTCTTGCTGGTTTTGAGTTGGTGGTGGTGTGAACACAACCATTCGAGCCATCCGAGCAGAGTGATTTCGGTGGGGTGCCAGTCGATGCGGTGGTCGACTTCGAGGCCCATGGTTCGGTCACAGCCCTCGGCTTTGCATCGGGGGTCGAGCCATTCGAGTGCGGTGCGTTGATAGGTGGTGGGTGACCGGCCGAGGTGGGCGACGGTGGCGACGTCGACGCCTTTGGTGACCACGGCGGCGAGCACTGGGTTGCCGGTGGTCAACATGTCGCGCACTGCTTGGACCGGGACTGGTCCGTAGCCGGGGATGTCGCAGGTTTCGCCGTCGGTGGGGTAGCCGCGCAGTAGTGCTGTGAGGTCGACTCGCACGATCACCTTTTTGGGGGTCGGTGCCGGCCGGGCTGGCGGGAGCCCTTCGAGGTCGAGGGTTGGCTGGGTGGTCCCGGCCAGACCACTGCCGGCCCCAGCTCCGCTGGCCCCTGTGGGAGCGCCCGCCCGGCAACTTGCCGCGGCGGTGCGGGCCATGTCCAAGAACGCGTCGGCGCTGGACTGATCGAACGTCGGCCGTTCCCTACCAGGATTGGCGTCACTATTGTTAGCTTTGGCGGCGCGGAATAGGCGGTCTCGGAAGGCGGAGAGGATGGACCACACCTCTGAGACATCATCGGGACTGGACCGGAACCGGATCTCGGCTGAACCGTCGCGGTTGGTGTGCTTCCATGCGCCGCGTTCGCGGCGGGCCTTTTGATGCTTCTTTTCTTGGTCATCGG
>CAZEFG010000246.1:0-4109 GCA_964511355.1 uncultured Iamiaceae bacterium | reverse complement strand
ACGAGGAGCGAGAGTGCTCCCTTACGTCGGGTCATCGAGTGCTTCCCTTCGTTTGTCTGACAGTGCCGGGGATATCCCGGCCCGGGCGCGCCACTGAAACCCCACGACGATCCGGTGAGGATCGTCGATCAGCGACAGTGGTCGCAGCCCCCCACGGACCATCCCTGGCCTCGTGTTGACCCGACGGTAACACGATCGTCGCAGATGTGACAAGGGGCATATCGTAGGGTCTCGTTGCTGACACCTATTGTCATCAACGAATAGGCCATTTGACCTGGTTTTATGTCCCGGGAGAAATCTCGGACCGGGAATCGCAGCCGGAACGCGAAGAGGCCCCGGTCGAATCGACCGGGGCCTCTCTGCTCCTACGGAGTTTGTTGGTTGGTTACCGGAATGCGGCTAGCAGCGGGTGACTTCGGTCCAGTGGTTGGCGCCGGTCTGGCGTAGCGAGGTGGTGCTCAGGCTGCTACCGAGACGATCGCTCGAACCCACCGCGTAGTAGGTGAGCAGGACGCGGGTGGCGCGGCCGGCATCGCCGTGAGCCGAGTTGCGGGCGGTGACGCAGGTGCCGCTGCTGGGGGGCTGAGTGGTGGTGGTGCTACCCGGACGGGTCGTGGTGGTGACGCCGGGCCGGGTGGTCGTGGTCGGTGCAGGAGCGTTGCCCCAGCCGCTGGAGCAGTTGTCCATGACCCGGCTGATGGCCCGATCCGAGGTGGTGGGCCGGTTGGCGCCGCACAGGAAGGCGTTGTAGCGGGAGTCGTTGTCGACCCAGCGCTTCATGAACGCAACCGAGGTGCGGGAGATGGTGGCGTCGTCGCTGTTGGGGGCGAAGTGGCTGGCCCCGGCGAGCTCGACGTACATCTTCGGAGTGGCCGAACGGACACCGTTGTACAGCGGCACGGCGTGCGACGAGGTCGAGGCGACCGAGTCACGCTCGGCGCCGACCACCAGTTGGGGCACCGTGTTGGAGTTCCAGCTCTTGGTGGTGTGCCACGGGGTGAGCGGGTTGGAGGCCTTGAGGGATGACCGGCTGTTGGAGGCGGCGAGGGAGCCGCCACCGCCCATGGAGTGACCGGCAACGGCCATGCGGCTGCCGTCGAGACGGGCCCGGGCTGCGCTAGGGGCGCTGCTGCTGTTGAGCCAGTCGGCGGCCGCGAGGAGCTGGGTTCCCCGGCTGTTGGGCTGGTCGGAGGTGCTGTTGGTCTCGATCACCAAGACGACGAAGCCGTGCGAGGCGAGACGACGGCCGTACCAGGCCATGCTGGATGCCCGGGCGGTGAAGCCAGGGGAGACCACGATGCCGCCGAAGGTCTCGCTGGTGCCGCTGGGGTAGTACAGGTCGCCGCCACCGAAGCCACGGACCGACGACGGAGCGCTGCCGGTGGCGACCGAGTACGGACCGCTCCGCTCGAGGCCGGAAGCGGTGGGGTTCGGTCCCCGCTGGTAGGGGTTGGACTGAGCGTCGGCGGCGGGGCTGAAGAACAGCGTGGCGGCCAACATGGTGATCATCACGAGCAGCGCTGAGCGCCGTCGATGGGGTGTTGTCGTCAAGGCAAGAGTCCCTTTCAAGGATGGTTCACAGCTGAACAGGTACTGCATGGCCCGGGAGTTGGTCCCCCTGCGGCAGGGCGCGTTGAAGCAGGTGCTTCTCGGTCCCCAACTGCTCTGCGTAGATCGGCTATCTGCTTCCCTACGACCCTCCTGTTTGTCCGGAACGACAGTCCGGGCGGCGGGGGGTACCGCACGGTAACACGGCCTTACCAAAGTGACAAGAGACACTTTTCAGTGTCTCGTTCTTGACGTGTAGGTGTCAGCAACGCCAACTAGCTGGCACTGTTTGGGACTCATTGGCAGTCGAACAGGTGTTCGCTACCATGGGGCCATGGGATCGTCGGATCGGGTGGCCTACGCCGAGTTGCACTGCCACTCCAACTTCAGTTTCCTCGATGGTGCATCCCACCCCGAAGAGCTGGTGGCCGAAGCGGCTCGCCTGGGCTTGGCCGGCCTTGCCATTACCGACCACGACGGTTTCTACGGGGTGGTCCGATTCGCCACCGCCGCCCGAGCCCAAGGGTTGCCGACGGTGTTCGGCGCAGAGCTCACTCTGGGAGCCACCCCTTCCCAGGTCGGGGCGGCCGACCCCGGCGGCGAACACCTCGTCGTGCTGGCCCGAGGCCCCGAGGGCTATCGACGTTTGGCGGGGGCCATCAGCCACGCCCAGCTCGAAGGAGAAAAGGGAGCACCGCGGATCGACCTCGACACCCTCGCCGACCTCTCGGGGGCCACCGGCGACTGGGTGGTCCTCACCGGTTGTCGCAAGAGCCCGGTGGCGCGGGCATTGATCGAGCACGGTCCTACCCAGGCTCGCCATCGGCTGCGGGACCTGATCGACCGCTTCGGCCGCCCCCACGTCCTGGTCGAACTGTGGGATCACGGCCACCCGCTCGATTCGGCCCGCAACGATGCTCTGGTCGAGATCGCCCTCGGAGAAGGGGTAGAGGCGGTGGCCACCAACAACGTCCACTACGCCACTCCCGACCGCCACCGTCTGGCCACCGCGTTGGCTGCGGTGCGGTCCCGGCGCTCGCTCGACGAGATCGACGGATGGCTTCCGGCGGCGGCCGCCGCCAACCTCCGGTCAGCCGCCGAGCAGGCCCGACGCTTTGCCCGCTATCCCGGGGTGGTCGAACGCAGCGTCGAGATCGCCGCCCAGTGCGCTTTCGACCTGGCCCTGGTCGCCCCCCGGCTCCCACCGTTTCCGTGTCCCGATGGCCACGACGAGATGTCGTATCTGCGTCGGCTCACCGAGGCGGGTGCCACCGAACGGTACGGTCCCCGTTCGGCCGAGCGAGTGCCAGGAGCCTGGGCCCAGATCGATCACGAACTGGTGGTGATCGACCAACTGGGTTTCGCCGGATATTTCCTCATCGTGTGGGACCTGGTGCAGTTCTGCCGTCGCAACGACATCCTCTGTCAGGGCCGGGGATCGGCCGCCAACTCGGCGGTGTGCTTCGCCCTGGGTATCACCAACGCCGACGCGGTATCGCTCGGGTTGCTCTTTGAGCGCTTCCTGTCGCCCGAGCGCGACGGTCCCCCCGACATCGACATCGACATAGAGAGCGACCGGCGCGAGCTGGTGATCCAGTACGTCTATGAACGCCACGGTCGCCGCCATGCCGCCCAGGTGGCCAACGTCATCACCTACCGACCTCGCTCGTCGGTGCGCGACATGGCCAAAGCCCTCGGCCACTCACCCGGCCAACAAGATGCCTGGAGCCGCCAGATCGACCGTTGGGGACCGCTCGCGGCAACCACCGTCAACGCCGAGCACACGATCCCTTCCCCGGTTCTCGATCTGGCGGCCGAGGTGGAGCACTTTCCTCGCCATCTCGGAATCCACTCGGGGGGCATGGTCATCTGTGACCGGCCGGTGGTGGAGGTGTGCCCCGTCGAATGGGCCCGTATGGAGGGGCGCAGCGTCCTGCAGTGGGACAAAGACGACTGTGCCGCGGCCGGATTGGTGAAGTTCGACCTGTTGGGTCTGGGGATGCTCACCGCCCTTCACCTGGTGATCGACCTGGTGGCCGAACACCACGGCACCGTCGTCGACCTGGCCGACCTTCCCCAAGATCCCGAGGTCTACGACATGTTGTGTCGGGCTGACTCCATCGGGGTGTTCCAGGTCGAGAGTCGGGCCCAGATGGCCACCTTGCCCCGTCTTCGACCTCGCCGGTTCTATGACCTGGTGGTCGAGGTGGCGCTCATCCGCCCTGGTCCCATCCAGGGAGGCTCGGTCCACCCCTACATCAGGCGTCGCAACGGACGCGAGCCGGTCACCTACCTGCATCCACTACTCGAACCGTCGTTGCGCAAGACGTTGGGGGTTCCGCTGTTCCAGGAGCAGCTCATGCAGATGGCCATCGATGTGGCTGGCTTCACCCCTGGCGAAGCCGACCAACTCCGTCAGGCCATGGGGTCCAAGCGCAGCACCGAGCGCATGGAGAAGCTGCGATCGCGGCTGTTCGCCGGTATGGCCGAGCGGGGCATCACCGGCGAGGTGGCCGAGGCCATCTACGACAAGCTCGCCGCCTTCGCCAACTTCGGGTTCC
>CAZEFG010000245.1:0-4130 GCA_964511355.1 uncultured Iamiaceae bacterium | reverse complement strand
GAGCACACCGGCCTCACCTTGGTTGTCCGCCCCGGCGACCTCGAGGAAGACCCCGCCTAGCCAGCACAGAAGATCTCCCATGCCGCCCATCGACAATCGGACCGGTGGCGTCGCCGCGTAGTCGACGGCACCCTTTCGTACATAGCGACGCTCAGGCGGGCGTCGGGCTGATCTCGATGGTGAGGTCGAGGGCGGCGGCCAGCATCGCTTTGCGCTCGTCGGCGGCGTAGATCTCAAGGGACGCATCGGCATCGGCGACCACGATCGGGCTGATGGTCAGGCGCTGATTCATTTGGTCGAGCTCGACCTCGAGTCCGGACACGACGCTGGTGTAGGTGCGGTCGAGACCGATGGCGATGCGCAGGATGCCAGCCAGCAACCACACCGCTTGCTGGTCTTGGGGGTGTAACGCCGCGAACTCGGAGTGTCCGCCCTTGGGGTTGCTCTTGCGGTGATAGCGGGCCACGGCCGCGATCAACTTGATCTCGTGATCGGTGAAACCGAGCAGGTGGTCGCTGTTGCGGATCAGGTAGTGCGAATGCTTGTGATGGGCGGAGTGGCTCACCGAAAGCCCGATGTTGTGCAACAGCCCCGCCGCTTCGAGCAGTTCCCGATGGTGATCGCCAAGACCGTGGAGCCCCCGGAGGTGGTCAAAGAGTTGCAACGCCAGGTTGGTGACGTGGCGACTGTGGCGGGGTTCGGGGTCAAGGTCGTCCGCCAGGTGAACCACGCTGGCCCGACGGAGGTCCGAGAGGTGGTCGGGAGGGCTGCCTTGACGGAGCCGATCGAGCAGCACCCCTTCACGCAAGGCGAAGGTCGAGATGCGCAGTTCGTCGATGCGGAGGGCAACCACCAACTGTTCGAGGACGAGCGCGCCGCCCACGATGATGTCGGAGCGGCGAACGTCCATTCCTCGCAGCCTGGCCCGCTGGGCCGCGGTGGGCGTGGTGACGATCCGTTCGACCGTGTCCAGGATCTCCTGGCCGCTGACCATCACGTTGTTCAGGCTCCGGCCAGCCTCGTCGCCACGCTGGGCCAGAACCATGCTGGCTACCGTTTGAATGGTGCCCGAGGTTCCGGCGGCCACCTCGAAGCCTCGGGCGGTCACGTCGTGGACCACCGGCTCGATGAACTCGCGGATGTAGCGGCGGCAGGCATCGACCTGGTGCGCGTCTACCGGCCCGGTGGTGAAGAAGCGGTCGGTGATGCGAACCGCCCCGATCTTGAGGCTGCGAGCCTCGACGACCTGGTCGCGGTGCCCGACGACAACCTCGGTGCTGCCCCCACCGATGTCGATCACCACCCGCTGTTGGTCATAGATCGGCAGGGCGTGGACCACCCCCAGATCGATCAGGCGCGCCTCTTCGACCCCGGCGATGGTCTCGACCACAATCCCCGCTTCGTCGCGGGCCCGCCTGATGAACTCGTCGCGGTTGTCGGCCTCGCGCACGGCGCTGGTCGCCACCGCGGTGATGTCGGCGTCCCAGATCTCGGCTACTTGGCGGAATCGGGTGAGGGTCGCGATTCCCCGATCGATGGCGTCGGCCGCGAGTTCGGTCATGTCGCCGGTGCCATGGCCGAGGCGCACGACCTCCTTCTCCTGGGCGAGCACCTCGAAGCGACCGGGCTGCAAGCTGCGGGCGACGACGAGGTGCACCGAGTTGGTGCCGACGTCGATCGCGGCATGAACCTTGGAGTCGGTCACGCGGGTGGGGGGACGAGCCGCCAGCGGCTGTCGAGGCTGGCAGGGTTCGGCTGGTCGAACGCGACGACCTCGCCCGTTTCGACCATGTGCACCAGGTGCGCCAGCACCGAGCGGGCGGCGGCGGGGTGCAGCTTGGGGTCGACGTCGGCGTAGAGGACCTCGACCATCGCCGCGATGGTCTCGTCGCCGAGGGCGAGACGTTCGAGGATCTGGCGGGACCGCTCCTCTCGATGAGCGATCAAGTCCCGCACGAACTGATGCGGTTCGCCGATGGGCGGGCCATGGGTGGGCCAGTAGACCTCGTCGTCGCGGTCGAGGAGGCGAGCGAGGTTGCGGAGGTAGTCGCCCAGGTTGCCGTCGGGGGACGGGATCACGCTGGTGGACCAGCCCATGACGTGATCACCGGTGAACAGCGCCTTCTCCTGTGCGAGGGCGAAGCACAGGTGATTGGAGATGTGGCCCGGGGTGTGCAACGCCTCGATCGTCCAAGGCTGCGCCTCGGTGCCGCCGTGCACCACATCGCCGTCGGCCATCACCACGTCGGGCACGAAGGCCAGGTCGGACCGTTCCTCTGCGGGCACCGTCGGCGAATCCCCGCCGTCGGCGCGGCCGGCTTCGGTCCGGCGAGCCTCGATATCGGCCACGGGGTGCGGCCCGAACCCGTAGGTGGTGGCCCCGGTGGCTTCCTTGAGGGGCTGGGCGGCAGGGGAGTGGTCGCCGTGGGTGTGGGTGATGAATATGTGGGTCACCGTCTCGCCCTCGACTGCTCGAAGCAAAGCGTCGATGTGGGCGGGGATGAGCGGCCCTGGGTCGATCACCGCAACCGACCCGTGGCCGACGACGAACGTGCCGGTGCCGGTGAAGGTGAAGCGGCCCGGGTTCTCGGCCACCACCCGCCGGATGAGAGGCGAAACCTGGTCGGCCCTTCCGTACTCGACGGCGAAGTCACGATCGAACTCGATGGCCACCCCTTCACCCTAGGACCAAGGCTCAAAAACTTGGGGAACCTTGCATCGGGGGGCGGTTCGGCCCCTAGGGTGGTTGGAGCGTCATGCTTTTCGAACCGACCAGTCGTCTGTCTCCGACGGACGGCCCAGCCGGGATTCGACTCCCGGAACCCCCCGACGGCCAGGCCCTTTGGGCTTTGGTCCAGCGGTCCGGCCTGGACCGCAACTCGGCCTACGCCTACGTGATGTGGTGCGATTATCACCGCGACACCAGCGTGGTGGCCGAGGTCGACGGGGAAATTGTCGGCTTCGTCATGGGCTTTGCGGTTCCCGCTGACCCAGACACTGTTTTCGTGTGGCAGGTTGCCGTCGACGACAGTCAACGGGGACGAGGCATCGCGGGCTTGATGCTCGACGAACTAGTGGCCCGAACCGGTGCCCAGTTCATCGAAGCAACGGTGACGCCGACCAATGCTGCCTCCGATGCCCTCTTTCGGGCACTCGGAAGACGCCACGGCCACGAGGTCGAGCGGGCGGCGGCCTACGGGGAAGACCTGTTCCCCGAAGGGCACGAAGCCGAGATCCGGTATCGGATTCCGGTGACCGACCAACACTCCTAAGGGAATGATTCACTTGCAGACGTTCGAACGCCTCGAATCTGAGGTCCGTGGATATTGCCGCTCCTGGCCCACGGTCTTCGCTTCGGCCAGCGGAGCCGAACTCACAGCCGAAGACGGCCAGCGCTACCTCGACTTCTTCGCCGGCGCCGGTGCCCTCAACTACGGACACAACCATCCAGTGCTGATCGATGCTCTCAGTCAGCACCTCCGCGACGGTGGCATCATCCACGGTCTCGACATGGCCACGACGACCAAGCGCACCTTCATCGAGACCTTCGAGTCGACCGTCCTCGCTCCTCGCGGCCTCGAATTCAAGTTCCAGTTTCCTGGCCCCACCGGCACGGAAATCGAAACCCAGGTCCTGCGTCGCAAAGCAGGGGAAGAAGAGACGCCTTGGCAACTGGTCGACTCGCAACCCACCCGGATCGCAGGGGACGAATCGCTCACGACCGTTCGTTACGACATCGTGCCAGACGAGACGGGGCAGTTCGACTATGAGTTTCGCGTGTCGCCCCAACAGGGCGAGTCGCAAAGCGACGACAATCACCAGCGGGTGGAGATATCGATCGTAGAGCGCAAAACGAGCGTATTGCTATTTGCCGGCGGCCCATCGCGCGAGTACCAGTTCCTGCGCAATCAACTGCGGCGTGACAAAAGCTTCACGGTCGACGTACTGCTGCAGACGGCCGTCGAGGGGGTATCGCAAGACGCCAACCAGGTGCTCTTTGAGTTTCCCGCGAGTGCTGAGGAACTTGCCACGTACGACGTGGTGGTGGTGGACGATCCCGATTGGACCATTCTTTCAATCGAGCAGGCGAACCTGCTTGAACAGTGGGTTGCTCGGCAAGCGGGGGGCAT
>CAZEFG010000244.1:0-4131 GCA_964511355.1 uncultured Iamiaceae bacterium | reverse complement strand
GCTCTCGATGCGGAAGGCGGCGGCGATGCCGTCGCCGATGTCGACCACGCCGGCGTTCTCGCCGGGGCCGACCAGCACCCGCTCGCCTTCGCTCGGGAGGCGGCCGAGGTGGACCCGCGACGATTTGTACGAGCAGTGCTCGGACCACATGACCGCGTACATCGCCAGCTCGATCTTTTCGGGCGGGCGACCCAGGATTCGCTCGATCTCGGCGGCCTCGTCGTCGGTGAGGCCGAGGGAACGGTGCAACGGCTCGGTCATGGCACGAACGCTACCCGTCCGGGCCTGGCCCCGAGAACGTGTAGAAGACCACAAATGGTTTCTCTTGCTATGCGCCGACGCCAATGGGTGAATGAATTGGGACGACCACGGCTTGATAGTTCATCAATTCTGTGATCATCTAACACGCGATGACTCCTGCTAAGCGACGCAACACAACCATGTCCGATGAGCACAAAGCAGCTCTCGCAGAGGGACGAACTCAGGGGCGGGCAGTTCGCAACTATCTGGAGGCACTCGAAGCTCACAAGCCAAAGCGGGGCCGCAAGCGCACCCCCGAATCAATCAGCAAACGACTCGACAAGATCGATGTCGAGATGGGCGATGCCGATCCGATGCGCCGCCTCGAGTTGATCCAGGAACGCCTTGACCTCAAGGCCGAACTCGACAACATCGATACCGTGGCCGACCTCTCCGAACTCGAGGCCGAGTTCGTGAAGGCCGCCAAGCCTTATGCCGAGCGAAAGGGTCTGTCCTACGCCGCGTTCCGGGCGGTGGGCGTACCCGCCGCCACGCTGAAGGCCGCCGGCATCAGCCGCGCCCAGAGCTGACCAGCCCCGACAGGGGGCGGTTCATAGAGAAGTTGGGGCCCGGGTTGCGCACGCAGCCCGGGCCCCCAGGCTTTAGCGGTTCGCCCTAGGCGGCGTGGGCCCCGCTGGCCACCGCCAGCAACGAGCCGAGCAGGAGACGGCCGTCAGATGACCCGAGCAGGTCGAGCATGGCGCGTTCGGGGTGAGGCATGAGGCCGACCACGTTTCGCTCCGCCGAGCAAACTCCAGCGATGTCGTCGAGCGAACCGTTGGGATTGTCGACATAACGGAAGACGATTCGGTCATCGCCTTGTAGCTCGGCGAGCGTCTCGGGCGAACAGGTGTAATTGCCTTCGAAATGGTTGATCGGTACCGCCAGCTCGGTCCCCACCTCAATACCGGTGGTCAGCGGCGTGGCCGAGGTCACAACCCGCAATACCGACGGCTGGCAAACGAACTTGAGTCCCCGGTTCTTCTGGAGTGCTCCGGGCAACAGTCCCGCCTCAGTGAGTACCTGGAAGCCGTTGCAGATGCCGACGACCGGCCCGCCGGAACGAGCGAAATCACGCACTGCATCCATGATGGGCGAGAAGCGGGCAATGGCGCCGGGGCGCAGGTAGTCGCCATGGGCGAACCCACCGGGGATCACGACGGCGTCGACGCCTGCGAGATCAGAATCGCCGTGCCAGATGATCTCACCCTCGCCGCCGAGCATGGTGACTGCTTCGACCACGTCGTGCTCGCAGTTCGACCCTGGAAACAGGACGACGCCAACCCGAGCGCTCATGGCGTAGTGACCGTTGAGCCGGATGATTGAGCGATGGCGATATCGGCCTGTTCGATCACCGGATTGGTGAGAAAACGGTCACACATATCGGTGACCTCAGCGCGCGCCGACGCCTCATCGGAAGCCTCGAGGGTGAAGTGGATCACCTTGCCCACCCCCACTCCGCTGACGCCTTCGAACCCCAGTGCGGGAAGCGAACGCTCGATGGTGGCGCCTTCGGGGTCAGAAACTCCGTCGCGGAGCCGGACCTGTACCTGCACGTCGAAACGCATGGCCCCATCGTCGCACATCAGAACCGGGTCGGGTTAACGGCACGAAGCGGTGTCAGACCGGTGCCGACACCGCCAACCCAGATGCCCTCACGGCATCGGCCAACTCGTTGTCATAGGTGACCACCTCGTCGACTCCCAGGCGGATGGCGACAGCCAAGTGGATGGCGTCGTTCGCTCTGAGGGGTGCATGGGTACCGGCCGCGATCATGTCGCCGCGGGTTAGGTCCACCAGGTTGACCGTGTCGAGCACCTGCTGGACGGCGGGGAGGTCGAGATGGTCTGGATGGCGGCCAGCGGCGCAGTGAAGCTCAGTGTGGAGCAGCCAAGATGCGACCAGGATGTGGCCCGACGAGAGCGTGGTGGCGAGGGCATCTGACTCAGGTTCGGAAACCACGAGCTTCATGGCCGCCGAGGTGTCGAGATAAGACCTTCTCATCGGTGGCCGCGAACATCGTCGATGATTGCAGCCGTGGTGAGGCCAGCCTTCTTTCGCTTGATCGAGCGGAGCGCGGCGGCGGGTGCCAGCGCCTCTCGCACCTGACCTCTCGCGATCAGGTGGGCGAGCATGTCGCCTTCGGGCGGGCCGATCAGCGCGGCCGGCTCCCCGCTGTTGGTGATTAACAGCGTCTCGCCCGCTGCCACCCTCCGGAGCACTTCCCCGCTGTCGTTTCGGAGCTGACGATGAGTGATCTGCTTCATGTAGCACAGCGTAGCGCCAGTAGGTAAACCTGGGTCGCTCCCTGGTCAGATCGAGACGCCAGGCCAGGCTGCGAACGAGAGGCCCGTGATGCGTTCGTAGGCCTCGACATAGCGGGCCCTGGTGGCGGCAATGACCTCGGCTGGGAGGGGCGGAGGTGGTGGTGCCTTGTCCCAGTCGAGCGTTTCGAGCCAGTCGCGCAGGGGTTGTTTGTCGAACGAGGGTGGCGTGGAGCCGGGCACCCACGAGTCGGCTGGCCAAAAGCGCGATGAGTCGGGGGTGAGCATCTCGTCAGCAACCACCAGACGACCGTCGACCACGCCGAGTTCGAACTTGGTGTCGGCGATGATGATGCCCCGTTCAGCCGCCATCTCGACCGCACGTTGGTAAAGAGCAAGCGAGATCGCTTTGGCCTCTTCGGCCTGGGCGGCCCCGATCAGACCGATGGCCTGATCGAAGCTGATGTTCTCGTCGTGCTCCCCCACCTCGGCCTTGATCGACGGGGTGAAGATCGGCTCCGGCAGGCGATCGGACTCCTGGAGGCCCGCGGGCAGGTGCATGCCGTGCACGGTGCCTCGCTCGCGGTACTCCTTCCAGGCCGAGCCCGACAGATAGCCGCGCACGATGCATTCGATGGGCAGCATCTCGGCCCGGTAGCAGAGCATCGAACGCCCTTCTAGGTCGGCGTTCTGGGCGCCCGCCGGAAAGTCGTCGACCGAAAGGCTGATCACATGGCCCGGCGCGATGTCGGCCAGCTCCGCGAACCAGTAGGCCGACATGGCGGTGAGCACGCGGCCCTTGTCGGGGATTGGCTCGGCCATCACCACGTCGAACGCCGACATGCGGTCCGACGCCACGAGTAGCAGCCGACCGTCGCCTGCGTCGTAGATGGTGCGCACCTTGCCTTCGTGCAGCACCGGCAGGTCGACGCCTCGCTCGGCGAAACCTTGCTCGGTCGCGCTCACAGGATCGGCTCCGGACGGTAAGCGGCGGCGGCGGGGTGAGCGGCGGCGAGATCAGCAGCACGGGCGGCGATGGCGTCGACCTGGGCCCCGGCCGCCCCGGTGAACGAGAGCGGGTCGGCCACCAGCTTGGCGACGCTGCTCGCATCGAGGCCGAGGCGGGGGTCGGCCGCGAGGCGGTCGAGAAGATCGACGGCCTCGGTGGGTCGTTCCCGGCGGTCGAGGGCGGCGGCCACGGCGTGCTCCTTGATGAGCTCGTGCGCCTGCTCGCGCCCAACGCCGGCGTCGACGGCGGCGGTGAGGATGCGGGTGGTGGCCAGGAAGGGCAGGTTGCGGGCGAGCTCGGCTTCGATGACCGCCGGGTAGGCGCCGAAGTCGGCGACCACGGTTAGGAAGGTCTCGAACAGCCCGTCGATGGCGTAGAAGGCGTCAGGTAGCGCCACCCGCCGCACCACCGAGCAGGAGACATCGCCCTCGTTCCACTGGTCGCCAGCCAGGGCCGACACCATGGTGAGGTGCCCAGCCAGGATGGCGGCGAACCCGTTGACGCGCTCAGACGACCGGGTGTTCATCTTGTGGGGCATCGCCGACGACCCGACCTGGC
>CAZEFG010000243.1:0-4151 GCA_964511355.1 uncultured Iamiaceae bacterium | reverse complement strand
AGTTCGACCGGGCCATCCAGGAGGCCGAGCTCGACTACCTGTCGATGAGCGAGGCAGCGCAACGCTCCTTCGCCGAGCAGTACACCGGCCTGCCGTTCTGACCGCCACCGGTCGGTAGGGTCGCCGCATGGACCGAGGCGTGTGCGTGGTGACCGGGGGCGGGCGAGGGATCGGGGCGGCGACGGCTCGCCAGGCAGCGGCCGCGGGATGGACGGTGTGCCTCTCGTACCGGTCGGACGACGCTGCCGCGGCAGCGTTGGCCGATGAGATCGGTGGCCAGGCGGTGCAGGCGGAGGTGAGCGACGAGGCGGCGACCGAGGCGCTGTTCGCGGCTGCCGCCGAGATGGGCACCATCACCGCCGTGGTGGCCAACGCCGGCATCGTCGCGCCAACCGCGAATCTGGCCGACATGGAGATCGACCGCCTCCGGCGCATGGTCGACGTGAACGTGCTCGGCGCCCTCCTCACCGCCCGGGCCGCTGTGCGGGCCATGTCGACCGAACGGGGAGGATCGGGCGGTTCGCTGGTGCTGGTCTCTTCGGCCGCGAGCCGCATCGGCTCGCCGGGCACCTATGTCGACTACGCGGCCAGCAAGGGCTCGGTCGACACGCTCACGCTCGGGCTGTCCAAGGAGGTGGCGGGCGAGGGGATCCGGGTCAACGCCGTGCGCCCCGGCATCATCGACACCGAGATCCACGCCGACTCGGGAAACCCCGACCGTCCTGCGCAGGTCGGGCCACAGCTCCCGCTCGGGCGCGCTGGTCGGCCCGAGGAGGTGGCGGCCGCCATCGTGTGGCTGCTCGGCGACCAGGCCAGCTACGTGACCGGTTCGATCCTCGACGTGGCCGGCGCACGCTGACCTGGCGAGCAGCGAGGGCCGCCCACACGCCAGCGACTCGGGGTGGAACAACGACCCCGACCACTGAGGCTCCTCCCGCGTTGGCGGGCGGTGCCGCAGCGCTCGACACCGATCACCGAGTACTAGGTTCACGGCAATGGGAGTGGCGCCGATCGGTCTCGGGTGGCGGGTCCACTCGTGGTGGGCCGAGGTCGTGGCGGTCCGCGGCCCGGCCTCGTCGCCGACCATCGTCCACCGCGCGCAGATCACCCTGCTCGACGACGAGTCGACGCGCGAGCCGTATCACGCCGCTGTCGCCCTCCCCCTCGACGAGGTCCCGGCGTTCGTCAGCTCGGTCGAGCAGGCCGCGACGGCCTCAGCGGCGGAGACGATCCGTGGGCTCGTCTCGACGCTGGGCCCTGTGGCGGCGGTCGGTGTCGTCGGCGGGAACCGCACGCTGCCGACCGAGCTCCCTCGAATCCTCGCGTCGCACGCGTTGCTCCACGCTGCCGAACGAGCCCTGTACGAGCACGCGGTGATCGACGGAGCGACCCAGGCCGGGCTGCCGGTGACCACCGTCCCCGCGACCGGCACTCTCTTCGACGACGCCTCCCAGGCTCTCGGGGTTGCCCTCGTGCCGACACTCGCTGCGTTGGGCACGTCGATCGGGCCGCCGTGGAAGAAGGACCACAAGGAGGCGACGGCAGCCGCGCTCGTCGCGCTCCACGCGCTGGAGTGACCCGACTCGGCGAGCTCGAGGTGGCCGCCCGCCTCTACGCCGAGGCCGCGCAGCACGCGCCGAGCCTCGCCGAGCGCGACCCACCGGATGCGCCAGGCGGCGCGACTCAACGAGCTGCTGCGCGGACCCCGGTGAGCGCTATCCCCAGACGCGGTCGGCGATGGCGACGACGTGGGCGAGCTTGGCCCACTGTTGGTCCTCGGTCATCTCGTTGCCTTCGACGGTGCTGGCGAACCCGCACTGGGGGCTGAGGCACAGCTGGTCGAGGGATACGTAGCGGCTGGCCTCCTCGATGCGGGCCGCCACCTCGTCGGCGTCCTCGAGCTCGGGGCGCTTCGAGGTGATGAGCCCGAGCACCACCGTCTTGTCGGCGGGCACGTGACGCAACGGGGCGAAGTCGCCGGAGCGCTCGTCGTCGTACTCGAGGAAGTAGGCGTCGACGTTGAGCTCGTTGAACAGCACCTCGGCCACCGGCTCGTAGCCACCCTCGGCGAACCACGTCGAGCGGTAGTTGCCCCGGCACAGGTGGATGGCCACGGTGAGGTCGTCCGGCGCGTCGGCGATGGCGTGGTTGATGAGCTCGGCGTAGCTGCGGGGCAGCTCGTCGGGATCGTCGCCCCTCTCGACCGCACCCTGGCGCATCACCGGGTCGCACAGGTAGGCGAGGTTGGTGTCGTCGAGCTGGATGTAGCGAGCGCCGGCGGCGTAGAGCGCGGCGATCTCGGCCCGGTAGCAGGCGGCCAGGTCCTCGAAGAACACCTCCATGTCGGGGTAGGTGTCGATGTCGATGGCGGCCCGCCCACCCCGGAAGTGGACCATGGTGGGCGAGGGGATCGACACCTTCGGGGTCTCGGTGACCACCGAGGCGAGGTACTCGAGGTCGGCCACCTGGATGTCGCGAGCGTGGCGAAGCGGGCCGACGACCGACAGCTTCGGCGGGGTCATGTGCACGGTGTCGGCCGAGTCGGAGCTGGCGGCGATGTTGCCGGTGACCGCCACGCCGTCGAGCTGTTCGAGGAAGTCGAGGTGGAACCAGGCGCGGCGGAACTCGCCGTCGGTGACTGCCTTCATTCCGAGCGACTCGACCCGCTCGACCGCTCGGGCGATTTCATGGTTCTCGACCTCGCGCAGCTGGTCGCGGGAGATCTCCCCAGCGGCGGCCCTGCCGCGGGCTTCGTGCACCGACGCGGGGCGCAGCAAGCTGCCGACGTGGTCGGCCCGAAACGGTGGGTTGATGGCAGACATGGCGTTCTCCTAATGGTCAGCGTGCGTAGACCCGGATCCGAAGCGAGCCCCAAACCGGGCGCGTGAGCGCGCGCCCAACGCGCGCTGGCGCGCCCAGTTCCAACCGGGGGTGGGGTGGGTGGGTGGGTGGATGGATGGGGGGGGTGGAGACGGGTCATGGGGCGGACAACGGGTAGAGGCGTCGGGGGTTGTCGACGAGGATGCGGGTGCGGGTGGCCTCGTCGGGGGCGAACCGGGCGAGCAGGTCGACGAGGTCGCCGTCGTCGGGCATGTGGCGCACGTTGGGGTGGGGCCAGTCGGTGCCCCACAGCACACGGTCGGGGGCGGCAGCGATCAGCGCCTGGGCGTAGGGCACCACATCGTCGTAGGGCGGCGGTCCGTCGGCGGTGAGGCGTTCGGCACCCGAGATCTTCACCCAGCACCGCTCGTCGGCCATGAGCGAGAGGAGCGCCTGGAACGGCTCCTGGTCGACCCCGGCGCTGGCGTCGACCCGGGCCATGTGGTCGATGATGTAGGGCACCGGCATGCGGTCGAGCAGGGTCGCGTAGGCGGGCAGGTCCTTGGCGTCGAAGTGCAGGACGATGTGCCAATCGAGCGCTGCCACCCGCTCGACGATCCGCCAGAACACGTCGAGATCGGGGGCGCCGCCGAGGTGAGCCACGAAGTTGAAGCGGGTGGCTCGCACGCCGGCTTCGTGCAGTTCGGTGAGCTGGTCGTCGGTGAAGGATTCGTCGACCATTGCCACCCCGGCGTAGCGGCCCTCGCCCCGGCGGAGGGCGTGGAGCATGGCCGAGTTGTCGGTGCCGTGGCAGCTGGCCTGCACGAACACGGCGTGGGTGAGGCCCAGCCGCTCCTGCAGGCGCTCAAAGTCGTCGATCCCGGCGTCGGGCGGCGTGTAGCTGCGATCGGGCGAGAACGGGAACTGCGCCGCGGGCCCGAACACGTGGCAGTGGGCATCGCAGGCGCCGGGTGGCGGGGTGAAGGCCCGGGGCGGATGCGGGTCGGGGTGCGGCGGGGCGATCGTCTTGGGGGCGCTGGTCGAGTCGGTCACGACGAGAGCTGCTCCTCGTGGGGGAAGGCACGCCCGTCCATGAGCTTGCGGGCGGTGCGGATGATGCCGGAGCGGCCGACGCTGACCGTCCCCGTGCCGGGGTCGAAGCCAACGTCGACCGCCGCGTCGAAGGTGCCAGTGGGGTGTTCGACCACCACCACCCCGTCCGCTACCGGGCCGAGCACCGCGGCGGCAGGCGTGCCTTCCAGGAGCGCGGCGGTGGCCACGCTGACCGCGCCGAGCACGCCGATGGCGTCGTGGCAGCGGTGCGGGATGAA
>CAZEFG010000242.1:0-4159 GCA_964511355.1 uncultured Iamiaceae bacterium | reverse complement strand
CGAACCGGACCCACTGAACGGCGTAGCAGCCGAGATCCATGAGCGATCCGCCACCCAGCTTCACTTGGTGGCGGATGTCGCCCAGGTTGGGGATGGCCGCGGAGAACTCGGCGTCGATCGACACGAGCGAGCCGAGGCGTCCGCTCCGCACCACCTCGCGCATGCGGTCGGCCAGGGGGTGGTAGCGCCAGTGGAACGCCTCGGCGAGCACCAGGCCGGCGGCGTCGGCGGCGTCGACCATCGTTTGGGCCTCCGCGGTGCTGAGCGCGAAGGGCTTCTCGCACAGCACGTGCTTGCCAGCCGCGAGCGCCGCCAACGTCCACGCGAGGTGCGCGGCTGGGGGCAGCGCGATGTACACCGCGTCGATGTCGGTGGACTCGATGAGCGCGCCGTAGCTGTCGCACGTGTTGGGGATGCCGTGTCTGGTGGCGAACGCCCTGGCCCGATCGACGTCTCTCGCGGCAACCGCGGTGACTTCGACACGATCGAGGAGGCGGGCCGGTTCGATCAGCGCACCAGGGGTAATCCTCGCTGCGCCGAGCACTCCGAATCGGACGGTTCGGGTCATCGGGGCGACTGTACGGCTCGTACGGTGTTCCCCAGTGCACAAGTAATCCGTATGGGCGAACAACTGTTCGGGTAACATGTGCTCATGTCGCTCGCCGCCGAATGCTGGCAGCCGTCGCTCTTTGGCACGGGTTCTGAGGCGTCGTCTTCCGAACCAGTCTCGTTCGTCCATGCCCGTAGACACGAGCTTGGGCATGGTGCATGGCTCGACGAGGTTCCGTTCGCGGTGGCGGGGGCCGACGGGCTGTTCGACGAGGTGCTGGCGGCTGCCCCTTGGGGCAAGGTCGAAACTCGACCGATGTATGACCGCATGGTCGAGGTTCCCCGCCTCTACAGCGGGACCTGGAGCGACCCACCCCCTCCGATCGTGACTCTCGCCGACGCCATCAGCGAGCACTACCGCACCGATCTGCACACCGTTTCGGCCAACCTGTACCGCAACGGACGCGATTCGGTGGCGTGGCACGGCGACCGCGTCGGCCGCCACCGGGCGGTCACGGTGGTGGCCATCCTCACCTTGGGCAGCCCCCGCCGGTTCCTCCTTCGTCCCAACGGGGGTGGAGGCTCCCTGGCCTTCGAGCCCGGGCCCGGCGACCTCCTGGTGATGGGCGGCACCTGCCAGCGGACCTTCGAGCACTCCGTTCCCAAGCGCGCCCACGCCGGCCCCCGAATCTGCGTGATGTTCCGCCAACCCGGAGGCAACTAGTTCCGGGAGAGGACCCGGGGGAGGTCAACCGGCGAGGATGGTACGCAGTAGGGCGATGGCGCCGTGCTTGTCGAGCGGTTCGTTGCCGTTGCCACACTTGGGTGACTGGACGCACGAGGGGCAGCCGCTATCGCAGGGACAAGCTTCGAGCAGTTCGAGGGTGGCGTGGAGATGGCGGTCGGCGGCGGCGAAACCCAACTCGGCGATGCCGGTACCCCCGGGGTACGCATCGTGGATCACGATGGTGGGCAGCCCGGTGTCGGCCTGAAGGGCGGTCGACACGCCGCCGACGTCCCAACGGTCACAGATCGTGAACAGCGGTAACAACGAGATGGCCGCGTGCTCGGCGGCGTGCAGGGTGCCAGGCACGGCGGCCGGAACTACCCCTGCCGCGGCGAGCACCGCCGGTTCGATCGTGTACCAGAACGCCCGGGTGTCGAGCATCGTGGCGGGCAGGTCGAGTTCCTCGGTGCCGAGCACCTCACGAGTGCCGACCTGTTTGCGCTGGAAGCCCACCACCTGAGAGTGGATCCGCACCCGGCCCACGTGGAGATCGGCCCGCCCGACCCGACGATGTTCATCAGATGACACGATCTCGACGTTGGTGTCGGTGCGGGCCTGGGTGTAGGTGTCGCCGGGGTCGGTGACCACCGTGGCCGTCAGGTGGTCGAGATCGAGGTCGAGCACCCGGTAGGGCTGGCCCTGGTGAAGGTAGATCGCCCCGGGGTGGGTGACCGAATGCGAGCGGCCCTCGTCGACCGTGCCGACGATGTGACCCCCAGCGGTGGCGATGGTGACCTCGTTGGACGAGGCCGAACGGAGCCCCACACCGTTGGACGGCCACCCCCGCCCGGCCCACACCGCCCGCGGTTGGCCAGAGCGGTCGCGCCGGATCCGCAACCGATCGCTCAGGACGAGGTCGCGGACTCCGTCGTCGAGCAGATCGCCCCAGTAGTAGTTGTCGGCCCGGGTGAGAGGTCGTTCGTAGGCGGCGCACGCCAGATGCGGAGCGAGGACCTCAGGGTTGGCGGTGTTGATCACCGCCGGTTCGGGGCGTCGGTGGAACAGGTCGTCGGGGTGGGCCATGAACCAGCGGTCGAGTTGATCGTCGCCCGCCACCAACACCGCCGCCGAGCGTTGCTGCTCGCGCCCGGCTCGGCCGACCTGCTGCCAGAACGACGCGATGGTGCCGGGGTAGCCGTCGAGAACGCAGGCGTCGAGGCCGCCGATGTCGACGCCCAGTTCGAGGGCGGTGGTGGCCACCACCCCCATCACCGTGCCCGCGAAAAGCTCGGATTCGATCTGTCGCCGCTCCGAAGCCAGATAGCCGCTGCGGTAGGACCGCACCGTGGCCGCGGTGGGCTCGTCGAGACGCGTGCGAACGTCGGTGGCCAGCAACTCGGTGCCCGTGCGGCTCCTGCTGAACGCCAGCGTGCGGTGTCCGGCCTGGATCAGCTCGGCCATGACCGAAGCCGACTCGGCGTGACCCGACGACCGGACCCCGGTGCTGTGATCGAGCACGGGCGGGTCGAGCAGGGCAACGGTGCGGTCGCCCCGCGGCGAACCGTCGTCGTCGACGGCCACTACATCGAGACCGCAGAGCTCGCCCGCCAAGCGGGCAGGATCGCCGATGGTGGCCGAACAGAAGATGAAGGTGGGCGACGAGCCGTAGTGGGCGCACAAGCGACGCAGGCGCCGCAGCAGGTGAGCGACGTGGGTCCCGAAGACCCCTCGCAGTAGGTGCATCTCGTCGATGACGACGTAACGCAGCCGGTGCAGGAACGTGCCCCAACGCCCGTGATGGGGCAGCAGCCCACTGTGGAGCATCTCGGGGTTGGTGAGGATGACGTTGGCGTTCCTGCGGGCCCAGGTGCGTGCCTCGGGGCCGGTGTCGCCGTCGTAGGTGACCGCCACCAGGCCCGGTGCGCCGAGTGAGGTGATGGCCCTCAGCTGGTCCTGGGCCAGGGCCTTGGTGGGAAACAACGCCAGCGCGGTGGCAGGTCGGATGGGATCGGTTACGGCGTCGATGATCGGGAGCTGGAAGCACAACGACTTTCCTGACGCCGTTCCGGTGGCAACCGCGACCGACTGGCCTTGGCGAACGTGGTCGATGGCGGCCGCCTGGTGGGTCCACAGTCCGCCGGGAGGGATACGTTCAGCAGCGACCGGACCCAATGGCAGCACGAGTTCGGCGGTGCGCGCCGGCCGCGCCGGGATGTGTTCGAGGTGGACCAATCGCCCGTCGGCGGCAAGGTCGCTGAGCAACGAGTCGAGCGGGCTCAGATCGGTGGCGGTCATGGCAACTCCCTGGCTGGGAGTGTACGGGGTAGGTGCGACAGATCACAGGCGTGTCATTCGTCTCTGAAGGAGGCGGAGGTGCCCATTCGGCGAATCCGTGCGATCCTGGGACAAGGCCCGGATTCCGGGCCGACCGCTCGTGCCAGAGTTTGTTCTGCCTGTTCCGGCCAGGAGGTGACCCCGATGCTGATCCTCGACGACTCCGAACGCGACGGTTGGCGGATCATCGCGGTATCGGGCGAGCTCGATGTCGTCTCCGCGCCGCAGGTCCGTAGCGCCGTCATGCGGGCGTTGTCCGACGGGGTCAGCGACCTGGTTCTCGATCTGGGCCGGGTCGAGTTCATCGACTCGTTCGGGTTGGGGGTCTTGGTGGGGGCGCTAAAGCGGGTGCGAGCTGCCGATGGCCGGTTGAAGTTGGTGGTGACTGAGGCCCGGGTGCAGGCGTTGTTCAAACTGACCGGCCTCGAGTCGGTGTTCGATCTCGTCGACACGGTCGACGCGGCGCTGGCGAAGTGACCCGATGAGCGAGATCGTCGAGCTGGAGATCCCCGCCCGACCCGACTTCTTGTCGCTCGCTCGCCTGGTCAT
>CAZEFG010000241.1:0-4167 GCA_964511355.1 uncultured Iamiaceae bacterium | reverse complement strand
GGTCGGCGTAGCGCTCGTGTAGCTCTTCGAGGCCCGTGTACTGGGGGGTCAGTCCGCACTTGGAGGCGACGTTCACCATCAGGGTGAGTTTGCCCTGGTGCTCAGCCAGGGCGTTGGCGTCGCCGCCTTCGAGGGGCGCGATGGGCGTTTCGTACAGAGACATTCGGTAGCTCCAGGGGTGGGGTCCGCTCCGGAAGGTAGACCGGCGGCGACGGGCGTGTCCGCCACGGTAACGAATGATGATGCGGTCCGGCACTAGGGTTCGAAACCCATGAGCGTGTTGGCCGCCATCCACCAGTGGCCCGTCGAGCAGGTAGGCGCCGCCGCGGTGCTGCCCGACGGCGAGGTCATCACCGAAGGCGCCCTCGACACTGTCTTCGGCCTGGCCTCGGTCACCAAGGTTTTGGTGGCCCTCACGACCCTGGTGGCGGTGGAGGACGGCACGGTCGAACTCGACGAGCCGGCCGGCCCACCCGGGGCAACCGTGCGCCACCTACTGGCGCACGCTTCGGGTATCGACGCGACCAGTCAGGCGGTGCTGGCCGAGCCGGGGACGCGGCGCATCTACTCCAACGCCGGGTTCGAGCTAATCGCTGAGCTGTTGGTCGACCGCACCGGCATCGACTTGGCAACCCTGGTTCGCGAGTCGGTGTTGCAGGTCCTCGGGATGGACCGCACCGCCATGGGCTCGTCGGCGGCGACCGGGGCCACCAGCACCGTCGCCGACCTGACCAAGCTGGCGGTCGACCTGTTGTCGGACCAACCCCGAGTCATCGCCGCCAGCACCCGTGAGCTGGCGCGCCAGGTGGCCTTCCCCGGGCTGACCGGCGTGCTTCCCGGCTACGGACGTCAGGAGTCCAACGACTGGGGCCTGGGCGTCGAGGTGCGAGGGGCGAAGGACCCCCACTGGATGCCACCTCAGGCGTCACCGGCCACCTACGGCCATTTCGGTCGCTCCGGGTCGGTGCTGTGGATCGATCCCGATGCCCGCGTGGCCCTGGTGGTGTTGGGCGACCGCGACTTCGATGAATGGGCCCGTCCGCTGTGGCCCGCCCTCGGCGCAAGCGTGCTTGACCTCGCCGCGACGGTTGCGCCCCACCAGTCACGCCGGCCGTGACTTGAACGACCGATTCAAGCCCGACCTTCATAACCGGCGTCGTTCTGCCGATGGAATGATCGCTGTGTGTATCCCAGGAGTGGCTCGGTGAGCAGCTTCGCTATCGCCAGGGCGCGCCGCGCCCTCCAATCGGCGTTCCTCGATATCGACATGCCGCTGCGGCGGGCGAGCAGCGTCACCAACGAGGTGTGGATCGCGGACGAGTACGTGATCCGGGTCAATCGTCGCCTCGACCCTCGGCTGCGACGCGAGGCCCACCTCGCCCCACATCTGCCGCTCGAGGTGCGCTACCCCGAGATCGTCGCCTACGGCGGCAAGCCCGGCGCTGATTGGCTGATCGTGCGGCGGGTGCCCGGCGAAGTCCTGGCGCGGTGCTGGCCGACCATGTCGGCCCTCGAACGACGCGAGGCCATTCATCAGTTGGCGGGCGCTCTGGCGGCTCTACACGCCACGACCACCCCGCCCGACCTGCCCGACATCGACTCCACCGTTCCCCAGCTGCTCTCCACCAGGACCTTCTCTCCGGTGATGCCGCTGCTGGTGGCCATCGATCGGCTACGCGAGCTTCCCTTCGTGCAGCCCGACCTGCTCGACCGCACCGAAGCGCTGGTGGCCGAGATCGCCCCCTCGCTGACCCCGTTCACGGCCACGACCCTCGTCCACGGCGACCTCACCTTCGAGAACATCTTGTGGGACGGTAAGCGGATCTCGGCCTTGCTCGACTTCGAGTGGGCCCGCTCGGGTCCCCCCGATCTCGACCTCGACGTTCTGTTGCGCTTCTGTGCCCTCCCCCACCTGCACGTGGCCGAGGACTACGAGCATCTGACCCACGCCGAGGACTACCGCGAGGTTCCCTGGTGGTTGGCCGACGACTACCCGGAGCTGTTCTCGTTCCCCGGACAGTTCGACCGGGTGCGGCTCTATGCCATCGCCTACGACGTGCGCGACCTTTTGATCACGCCGCCCAACGACGAGGTCGGCAGCCTCTCGCAACATCACGCCTACCACCGTTTGGCCGCAACCGTCGACGGCACCAGCTACCTCAACCGTCTGGCCGAGGAACGCCCCGTCAGCGCTCGCTGAGTTCGTCTGGCTGTTCCGTGTAGGGCTGGTCGTCGGCGATGTCGCGTGGTGGGCGGGCCAGGCCGGTGAGCAGGAAGACCCCGCCGACGGCGATGCCCGCCAGGCTCACCCAGACATTGACCCGCACGCCGAGGATCAGGCTCGCCGTGTCGACCCGGAGCAACTCCAAGCCCAGGCGGGCCAGGAAGTAGCCGAGCACATAGGCACTGAAGAGGCGCCCGGACCTGAGCCGCCCGCTGCGGTCGAGACGGATCAGCACCAAGCACAGGGCGAGGTTCCAGAGCGATTCGTAGAGGAACGTGGGGTGGAACGTTTCGGCGTCGGCGAATCGTTCCGGACGGCGAGCCGGGTCGATCTCGAGCCCCCAGGGGAGGTCGGTGGGACGGCCGAACAGCTCCTGGTTGAACCAGTTTCCCCACCGGCCGATGGCCTGGGCGAGGGGCAGGGCGGGGGTGGCGGCGTCGAGAATGACCGGCACATTGATGTGCTTGCGGCGGGCGACGATCAAACCGACGATCACCCCGAGGGCCATGCCGCCGGGGATGCCGAGGCCACCTTCCCAGATCTTGATGGCGTCGATTGGACGATCCTGGTATTTCTGCCAGTCGGTGATCACGTGATAGAGCCGGGCGCCGATCACCCCAGCCGGCACCGCCCACAGCGCAATCGCGGAGATGTCGTCGGGATCGCCGCCCCGTTCGCCCCAACGTCGACCGGCGAGCCACACCGCGGCCACGACGCCAAGGGCGATCATCAACCCATAGCCCCGAAGTTCGAGCGGCCCGAGCGAGATCGACCCGCCCGAGGGACTGGGGATCGACGCCCAAATTGTGCTCAAGACGCCGGAGGTCACGGGGCGAGGGTCAACGGGTCGATGGCATAGAGCGGCGCCGCGGTGGCGGTGACCTGGCTGGTGAGGCCCTTGACCTCACCCAGCAGCTGTTCGAGGAAAAACCTTCCGACGGCGACCTTGCCCTCATAGAAGGTGCGGTCGGTGTCACTGAGGTCGGTGTCATCGAGTTCGGTGTCATCAGCGCCGGCCCCAAGGTGGGCCTGGGCGGCGAGCACCTGGCGGGCCATCAGCCAGCCGCCAGCGGTTACCGCCAGCATCCGTAGGTACGGCGTGGCTCCGGCGAGCGCATCGACCTGATTCGCGATGCCGTTCTCGATCAGCCAGTCGGTGGCAGCCGAGGTGGCCTCCACCGCCGCTCGTAGCTCGTCGGCGGCCAGGTGAAGGCCCGTGGCGTCGAGATCGCCCGCGACCGCGGCTGCCCGGTCGAGGAGATCGCGCACCACCCCTCCTGCCCGCGTTGGCAGTTTGCGTCCGATGAGGTCGATGGCCTGGATGCCGTTGGTGCCCTCGTAGATGGCCGCGATGCGGATATCGCGGTAGTGCTGGGCCACCCCCGCCTCCTCGATGTAGCCCATTCCTCCGTGGATCTGGATGGCGAGCGAGGCGACCACCGAGCCCAGATCGGTCGACCATGCCTTCGACAGGGGGATCAGTAGATCAGCCAGCTCACCGGCCTCAGTGCGTTCGGCTTCGTCGGGGTCGTGGCGGGCCCGGTCGATCATCTCGGCGTTGATGTAGATGAGGGCGCGCATGGCGTCGATGTAGGCCTTCATGGTGAGAAGCATCCGGCGCACATCGGGGTGCTCGACAATGGGGGAACTGGTGCCCCGGGGAGCTTCGAGCGCCCGCCCCTGGAGTCGTTCGCCACTGAAGGCGAGCGTGGGCTGCCACGCCCGTTCGGCCACGGCCAGACCCTCGATGCCCACCGACAGGCGAGCGTTGTTCATCATCGTGAACATGTAGGCCATGCCTGCGTTCTCGTCGCCGATCAGGTATCCGATCGCACCCTGTTCCTCACCGAAGGAAAGCACACAGGTCGGGCTGGCCTTGATGCCCATCTTGTGCTCGATCGACACGCAGCGGACGTCGTTGCGCTCGCCGAGGCTGCCATCGT
>CAZEFG010000240.1:0-4172 GCA_964511355.1 uncultured Iamiaceae bacterium | reverse complement strand
GTTTGAAGATGAGCTTGATGCCGTCGGCGAGGGTCTGGAACAGACCGAAGGGCCCCGCCATGGTGGGTCCCACCCGGTTCTGGAGGTCGCCGATGACCTTGCGCTCGAACCAGATCATGAGGATCACGGCCACGAGCATCAGCACGAACGCCGCCCCGGCCTTGAACAGCACGATCAAGACCTCGGCGAGGCCGACATCGCCCCACAGCAGCGGGTCGCCGAACATCAGGCCACCTCGATCCGTACTTCGGTGGCCGCGTCTCCGGTGGCCACCAGCTCGGTGACCCGGGGTCCGCCCTGGTTGGCGAGCACTACGGCGGTGCCTCGAGAAACGGCTGGGTCAAGCGCCACCGGCAGAACGACTGAACCGGTGGCCGAGGTGATCCGTACCGCGGTGCCTTCGGCGACGCCGACCTTGTCGAAGTCGAGTGGGTGCAGTCGCAGACCAGGCCCGGGGGCGATACCGATGAGCGACGGGGAGTGCGCGATGAGGGTGCCGTGGTCGTACAACTTGGGCGCTAGGACCAACCGCAACGCATAGGCGTCGATCGGGCCGGGAGGCGTCGGGGTGGATACCCCGGAGAAGGTGACCAGCGGCGGACGCCCGGCGACGGCCGAACCAGAACCGGCACCGGCCAGATCGGTCGCTTCAGGGGCGTCGGAGTCATCGCTGGCCTCGTCGGCCTCGACCTGTTCGGCCACCTCGGCGGAAGCCTCCGCCTCGACTTCGTCGCCCGCCCGGGCCTCGGCCTGGTCGGCGGCGATGTCGGTGGAGGGTGCCTCGGTGGGGGTATCGGGGTCAGAGGGAGGCGCGTCGGTGGGCACGTCGGATGCGGCATCGTCGCCGACGGCGGCGACCGTGCGGCCGAGGTTGACTTCGACCCCCGATGGTGGGGCGAGTACACCGTCGGCGTTGCCCCGCTGAGCCAGCACCGCGCGGGTGATTCCGGCGTGGGCCGCCGACACCGACTCGATCTCGTCCCAGATCGCCTCGACCGACTCGAACCCGAGATCGGATCCAAGGCGCTCGGCCAGCTCGACCGCGATCGCCCAGTCGCTGCGCGCGGTTCCGGGAGGGGTCACCCGCTTGGTGAGAACACTGACCCGACCCTCGAGGTTGGTGGTGGTGCCGTCGCACTCGGCGAAACCGGCGACCGGCAGAACCACATCGGCTTTGGCCACCGAGTCGGTGATGAAGCGGTCGAGGGCGATGACCGTTCGGGCCCCGGCCAGCGCGCGGGCGGCGAGGTCGGCGTCGGGGAAGTCGGCCAGGGGGTCGGCACCAAGAAGAACCAGGGTGTCGACCCGGCCGTCGGCGGCGGCGCTCAGGATGCCCGCGGTGTCGAGCCCGGTTTGGGACGGCACGCCCGGCCAGAGGTCGGCGAACCATGACGACCCATCGCCCAGAGAAACTCGCCCCGGCAGGATTCCGGGAGCAAGACCCATGTCGAGCGCACCGAACACATTGCCGCGGCTCAACGCGGGCAGGAAGCGAACGTTCGGCAGGGCTTCGTGCAGCACCGCCGCGGCCTCGGCGGTGACCGCGGCCGACTCCGCGGCCGACGCGCGACCAAGCACCACCGTGACCGGACGATCACCGTCGAGTAGAGCAGCGACTCGAGCGAGCTCGTCGGCCTCTACCCCGCCGACCTTCTTGGCGGTATCGCCGTCGAGGATCGCGCGGACGACCGCTGCCGTGTGGCCGGGAGTGGGATGGATGGATGCGGCCGCCAGTTTGCTGAGGCCAGTGGCGCTCGGGGTGATCTCGATGAGACGCACGCCGTCGTTGACCAGCGCGTGACGCAGCCGGATGTAGAGGACGGGAAGGGCCTCTTTGGGGTCGGGACCGATCAGCACCACGGTTCCACCCTTGGCACAGGCCTGGTCGATGGTGGCCCGCGGCAGGCCGAGAACGACCTCGGCGGGCAGACCGTCGCCGAGCTGGGCGTCGACGTGATCGGTGCCGATGACACCCTTGGCCAGCTTGGCCCAGGCGTAGGCATCCTCGTTGGTGAGACGGGAGCCACCGACCACCGCGACCGAACCGGCGCCGGAGCCATCGAGCGAGCGGCGGATGGCGTCGGCCGCCGCGTCGAGCGCCGAGTTCCAGCTGGCTGGGGCGAGATCGCCGTCGGCGTTGCGCATCAGGGGCGCACCCAGGCGGTCGTCGTGGTGGATCTGTTCGAAGTTGAAGCGACCGACATCGCACAGCCAGCCCCAGTTGACCGCGTCGGCGTCGATCCCGTCGTAACGCAGGACGCGGTTGCGCGACGTGTCGATGTTGATCCGGCACCCGACCGAGCAGGTCTGGCAGGTGGACTCGGCCTGCTCGAGGTCCCAGGGCCGAGCCTTGAACCGGTAGGGCTTGGCGGTGAGGGCACCGACCGGACAGATCTGGACGGTGTTGCCCGAGAAGTACGAGGCAAAAGGCTCGTCGGGGAAGGTGTTGACCTGCACGGAGTTGGCCCGGCTGATGAAGTGGATCAGCGGATCGCCCGCTACTTCGTCGGCGAACCGGGTGCACCTGTCGCACAGGATGCAGCGCTCACGGTCGAGGTAGACCAGATCGTTGACGGCAATGGGCTTTTCGAAGTGGCGCTTCTCGTCGACCAGGCGGCTCTCGCCGGGACCGTGGGTGTAGGTCTGGTCCTGCAGAGGGCATTCGCCCCCCTTGTCGCAGACCGGGCAGTCGAGGGGGTGGTTGATGAGGAAATGCTCGAGCATTCCCTCTTGCACCTGGCGGCTCAGGGGCGAGTCGGTGTCGACCGCCATGCCGTCGGACACGGTGAGCATGCACGAGGGCTGTAGACCCATGCCTCGCCCGGTGTCGACCTCGACGATGCACTGACGGCATTTGCCGACCGCCGTCATGCGCGGGTGGTAGCAGAACCGCGGGATGTACACGCCGTTGCGCTCGCAGGCGTCGATGAGCTGCTCGCCCGCGTTGGCGGTGACCTCGACCCCGTTGAGGGTGAAGGTGACCGATTCGGCGGAGCGGGGCGAGGTGTCGGTCACGCTCCACCTCCAGGCTTTGAAGAAAGGGAGACCGCGACCGCCACCGGGATCGGCGTGGGACCGTCGCCGTTGGCGGCCACCTTGGCTTCGAACTCGTCGGGGAACAGCGTGAGCGCCGAGTGGATGGCGGTGTAGGCCGACGGCCCGACGAAACAGATCGTGGTCATCTTGAACGGGAAGGGCTTGGCTTCGAGGCCGAGGCGCTCGGAGCTGGCGTGGGGGAACGGTTCGGGGCAGATCGTGCCGCCGATCTCGTACAACATCTCGAGGTCGCGGCGGGTGCCGTACCCGTCGACGACGCGTCGCAGGACCCGTTCGAGCCAGCTCGCCCCTTCCCTACAGGGAGTGCACTGCCCACAGGACTCGTGGGCGTAGAAGCGGACCAGGGTGAGCGAAGCCGCCGGGACATCGGTGGTTTCGTCCATCACCATGATGCCGCCCGAGCCGAGCATCGAACCGGCTGCGCCGACCGGGCGAGATTCGAAGGGGAGGTCGAGGTGCTCGGGCAGGAACCACGGAGCCGAACCGCCGCCGGGAACGAAGGTCTTGAGCTGGCGCCCTTGGCGGATGCCTCCGGCGAAGTCCTCGCCGTAGATGACATCGCGGAAGGTGGTGCTGCCGTTGATGATCTCGTAGACACCGGGCCGTTCGACGTGGCCCGACACCGCGACCATCCGGGTGCCCGGCGAGGTCTCGGTGCCGATCTTGGCGTATTCGGCGGCGCCGTGACGCAGCAGCCAAGGCAGGTTCGAAAGGGTCTCGACGTTGTTGACGATGGTGGGCTTGCCGTAGAGGCCGATGGCGGCCGGGAAGTACGGAGGCTTGAGGCGAGGTTCGCCACGGTTGCCTTCGAGACTTTCGATCAGGGCGGTCTCTTCACCGACGACGTAAGCCCCGGCACCGGGCTGCAGGATGATGTCGACCGAGAAGTCGCTACCGAGGATGTTGCGTCCGACATAGCCGGCCGCGTAGGCCTCGTTGAGCGCTGCCGCGATGCGCTCCTGGGCCAGGGCCATCTCGCCTCGGACATAGAGGAAGACCTGCGACAGGCCAACGGCGTAGGCGGCGATGAGGCAGCCTTCGATCAGCTGGTGAGGATCGAGCTCCATGAGGAGGCGGTCCTTGTAGGTGCCGGGCTCGGACTCGTCGCCGTTGAC
>CAZEFG010000239.1:0-4188 GCA_964511355.1 uncultured Iamiaceae bacterium | reverse complement strand
CCTGTTGAGCCAGCACCCCGAACAGAAGGCCGCCTGGCAGGCCGATATCTACGGGGTCACCCCCACCGCGGTGGAGGAGATCGTGCGCTACTCGTCGCCGGTCACCTTCATGCGCCGCACCGCCACCGGCGATGTCGCTGTCGGCGACCGCCAGTTCCATGAAGGCGACAAGCTGGTGTTGTTCTACGGCGCCGCCAACCGCGACCCACGCGAGTTCGACGACCCCGAGACCTTCGACGTGCGGCGCGACCCCAACACCCATGTTGGCTTCGGTGGCCCCGGCCCTCACTTCTGTCTGGGCGCCCACCTGGCCCGACGCGAGCTGTCGGTGGTGTTCCGCCAGCTCCTCACCCGCCTCCCCGACATGGAGGTGGTCGACGAGCCCACGCCGCTCGAGGCCATGGGCGTCCCGCTGGTCGGCGGCCTCAAGCGCCTGCCGGTCCGGTTCACCCCCACCGCCCCGGTCGGTGTCTGACCACCGGGCGAGGGCCGGCTCTGACCATTGATCGGTGCACCGATCTTCGACGCCAGTGATTTCGCAGCCCAGCTAGACCGCGTGCTCCGAGCAGCTTGCAGTGCCGAGCGGGCAGACCACGAGGCTCGCTACCTGAAGAGCACGCTGGGCCACTACGGCGTCGGCGTGCCGACAACCCGCGCCGCGGTGAAGTCAGCGTTACGCCACGTTCCCCAGCTCGGCCACGACGACCTCATCGGAGCGGTGGAGACGCTGTGGGAGTCCCCGGTCCACGAACTGCGCTTGGCGGCCATCGAGATGATGACCGCGCGGTCAGAGTTGCTCAGCATCGAGGACCGACGCCTCATCGAGCGGCTTCTGCGCGAAAGCCGCACCTGGGCGCTCGTCGATCCGTTGGCCATCGGAGTCGTCGGTCCGCTGGCCGAGCGGAGTGCAGCGTGGGGCGAGGTGCTCGATCGTTGGGCGGGAGACGACGACTTCTGGATCCGGCGGGCATCGTTACTGACCCTGCTGGTCCCGCTGCGTCGCGGCGAGGGCGACTGGGAACGCTTCGCCCGCTACGCCGATTCCATGCTCGACGAATCGGAGTTCTTCATCCGCAAGGCCATCGGCTGGGTACTGCGAGACACCGGCAAACGGCGACCCGACCTGGTCTTCGACTGGCTCTTGCCCCACGCCCAACAGGCGTCGGGAGTAACACTGCGCGAGGCGCTCAAACCCCTGTCGCCCGCTCAACAACAGGCCATCAGATCGGTTCGAGCCTGAAGTCTGGAGACACGGCATGAAGCACTTGTCCATCGGAGAAGTAGCAGCTCGAACGGGCCTCGCCCCGTCGGCCATCCGGTTCTATGAGGACAAGGGATTGATCGCCGCTACGCGTGGCCCCGGCGGGCAGCGCCAGTTCGAGCGGTCGGACATCCGCCGACTTTCGTTCGTGATGATTGCTCAGAGGGTCGGTCTCACCCTCGACGAGATCAGGGCGGCACTCGATTCGCTGCCGGCTGGCCGGACTCCCAACGAGAATGACTGGACCGACCTGGCCGCACGTTGGCGGCCGCTACTCGACGAACGGATCGCGGTGCTGGAGCGGCTGCGGGATCGGCTCGATGCCTGCCTGGGCTGTGGCTGCCTCTCGCTGCGGACCTGCGCGCTGGCCAACACCGACGACATCCTCGGCGCCGACGGACCGGGTCCCCGGTACATAACCGACCCCGAGGCTGGAGCGAAGGCCCGAAAGGTACGCAACGCCTAGGCCCCGCCAAGGGACACCCCCCGGCCCAAGACGGACGGGCGGGGGTCAGGTCAGACCAGCTCGATTTCGTCGCCGACGTTGAGGGTGCCGCCGCGACTCACCGTGGCGTATGAGCCGAAGCAGGCGAAGGTGCCGAGGTCGGTAGTCAACCGATGCTTGGCGGCCAGGGTGGTGAGCACTGCCTTCTCGGCCGGCAGATCGCCTTGTTGGGCCAGCGTGGTCATGACACAGCGCGGAGTGGGCTCGCCGACCAGGATCTCGACCTCGCCCATGCGCAGGGTGCGTCCGTTCCAGTCGTCCTCCGCGAAGCCGGAGAGAGCAGGCGTGTTGAGCAGGATGCTGGGCCGGAACCGACGCACATCGGTGGCGGTGGCGGGGGTCTCGGCGCCGAGGGTCGCCAGGCTGGCCGAGGTCAGGATGTGCAGGACCCCGACATCGACGAAGGTGTTGCCCTCGCCGGTGATGTTGGTGGGCAGGTCGTGCTCGCCCGACAACTCGACCCCTTCCAGTTCGGGCCAGTCGGATTCGTAGACGCCCTGGCCGGGGCCGGTCGCGGCTTCGAGGGTGACCTGGCGGTCGAGCAGCTTCTCGAGGGCGGCCGGTAGCTCCGGGTCGGTCACGCCGAACCGATCGCCCGAAGGGAGCTCGACCACCACGTCGTCGCCGGTGCCGGTGGCGGTGCAGTCGAGCACAGCTCGCCAGAGGCGGGGACGCTTGGCGCTGACCAGCTTGCCCGTCTCGACGTCGCGCAGGGCCCAGGTGCGGTCGCCGACCACACCGTTCTCATCGATGCGAGCCGATGCCAAGGCCTCGCCCTGCATCGACTTCACCGGGAAACTGTTGATCTGGGCCACGGTTCCAAGCACGGTCATGGCGAGAGCATGGCAGATGATCCCCTAGGCATGACTAGTGGGCCAGCACGCTGCGGGTCAGCAGTTTGCGGCGATGTAGTCCTGGGCCCGGGTGGCGGCGGCTTGGATGTCGGGGGCGAAGTTCTCGAAGTCCTGCGACGACGGCACCGCCGGGTCGACGTCGTTCTCGAAGTGATCCCGCATGGTCTGCAGGTCGTCGACGGCCTCATCGGGGGCGACCGCGATCAGGCGGTCGAACACCTCGACATGGGCATCCGATCCGACGAACTCGCGGGCGACCACCACCGTGGTTTCAGCGGCGACCTCACAGAAGGCGTCCATGTCGGCGCCGTTGGTGGATCCCGTGTCGGGGTCACCATCGGTGTCACTATCGGGGTCACCGGTATCAGTGTCGGGGCTGGAAGGCTCGTCGTCGGCTGCCGCCTCGGGGGCCACAGGCGCGTCGGTGGTGCTGGGCGATGCGCTGTCGTCGTCTGAACCGCAGGCTCCGAGCGCCAACGCCATGGCCATGAGAACCGCCACCGCGACGCGCGCCGTTGGCCAACTCCGCCGAAGTGTGTGGCCTGTCATCTGACTTCTCCCGTCGATGGTGAAACGTCGACGATAGTTCGTGAGCGGCGAGTCAACGATTGGCCATGGCCATGCGGATCTCTTCGACCACTGTGGTGAGCAGGTCGGCGAACACGCTGGTCCGGCGCCAGGCCATGGCGACCTCGCGGCTGGGGGCGGGGGCGGCGAAGCGCACGAGTTGCACCTCGACCGAACCGGGCACCGGCGGGGCCACCGCCAGCTCGGGCAACAGGGTCACGCCTACGCCGGCGGCCACCATCTGGCGCAGGGTTTCGAGGCTGGTGGCCCGAAAACCCACCCGCTCGGCCACCCCGGCGATGGTGCATACCTCCAGCGCCTGGTCACGCAGACAGTGTCCCTCCTCCAACAACAGCACCGGCTCGGACCCCAACGCCGCGAGTTTCACCGGGTCGGGTTTGTGGGCGAGCGGATGTTGGGCGGGTACCGCCAGCACGAACTCTTCGGAGTAGAGGTGCTCGACATGGAGGTGGTCGCCAGGAACCGGAAGCGCCAGCACCGCGGCATCGATGCGCCCGTCGCCCAGCTGGTCGAGCAGCACCTCGGTCTTCTCCTCCACCAGCAACAATTCGAGGTGCGGAAGGCGGGCCCGCAGCTTCGGCACCACGTGGGGCAACAGGTAGGGGGCGATGGTCGGGATGAGCCCCACCCGGATGCTGGCCGATTCGGGATCGGCAGCGCGGTGGGCGATGCCCCGGATGTTGGCGGCCTCGGCCAGAATCGCCTGGGCCCGGGCCACCACCTGTTCGCCGGCAGGGGTGAGCATCACCTGACGGGGAGCCCGCTCGATGAGTTCGACTCCCAACTCGGCTTCGAGCTTGCGGATCTGGGTCGACAGCGTCGGCTGGCTCACAAAGCAGGCCTCGGCGGCCCGGCCGAAATGGCGATGCTCGGCCAGGGCTACCAGGTACTCCAGATCGCGCAGGTTCACCGCCGCGAACCCTACGCCACCGCTTCGGCGAGTTCCTCGGAGCTGGCCTCGGGAGCGCTGGTGCGGATCA
>CAZEFG010000238.1:0-4200 GCA_964511355.1 uncultured Iamiaceae bacterium | reverse complement strand
GCTGGCCGACAACTTCACCGTGCTCGAGAACATCATCCTCGGCAGCGAGCCCACCACCGGCCCGGTCCTCGCCGCCGCCCAGGCCCGGGCCCGCATCGCCCAGCTGGCCGCTACCTACGGGTTCGACGTCGACCCCGACGACCGGGTCGAAGCGTTGGGGGTGGGCGACCGCCAGCGGGTCGAGATCCTCAAGGTCCTCTACCGCGGCGCCCGGGTGCTGATCCTCGACGAACCCACTGCGGTCCTCGTGCCCCAGGAAGTTGACGAGCTGTTCCGCAACCTGAGGGGACTCAAGGCCGAGGGCGTCACCATCATCTTCATCTCCCACAAGCTCGACGAGGTGCTCTCGGTCGCCGACTCCATCACGGTGATCCGCGCAGGGACGACCGTCGCCGCCGTCGAGCCGGGCTCGGTCACCAGCCGCGAGCTGGCCGAACTCATGGTGGGTAGCGAGCTGCCATCGCCTGAGACCCGCGAGTCCACGGTCACCGACGTGGTCGAGCTCGAACTCGAAGGCGTCACCGTCGAAGACTCCGACGGCCGACCCCTCCTCAGCGACATCAATCTGAGTATCCGCCGAGGCGAGGTGGTCGGTATCGCCGGGGTCGAAGGCAACGGCCAACAAGAGCTCATCAACGCCATCCTCGGCGTCACTCCGGTCACCAAGGGTCGGGTCCGGCTCGCCGGCGCCGATCTCACCGACCGGGCAACACGCGAGCGACGCGACGCCGGCATCGGCTACATCCCCCAGGACCGTCACCGCGAGGGGCTCCTGCTCACGGCTCCCCTATGGGAGAACATGATGCTCGGGCACCAGAGCCGAGCGCCGTTCACCAAGGGCTTCTGGCTCGATCGGGCCGGTGCTCGTCAACGCACAGCCGAGGCGGTCAATGAGTTCGATGTGCGCACCCCCAACATCGACGTGGCCGCGCACGCACTGTCGGGCGGCAACCAGCAAAAGCTCATCGTCGGACGGGAGATGTCCGCCGGTCCGAGCATGCTCATCGCCGCTCACCCCACCCGGGGCATCGACGTCGGTGCCCAAGCGGCGGTGTGGGACCATCTCCGCAACGCCAGGGCCGAAGGGCTCGCGGTGCTGTTGATCTCGGCTGATCTCGAGGAGCTGATCGGGTTGTCCGACACGCTGTTGGTGATCTTCCGGGGGCGCTTGGTCGCCGAACTCGATCCCGCCACCGTCACCGCCGAGGAGCTCGGCTCACACATGACCGGCTCCACGCTCAACCAGGGCTCGGGCCGATGATCCGCCGCGCTGGGCTAGCTCTCGCCGCACCGCTGTTGGCGCTGGTGTTCGCCGTCGTCGTCTCGTCGCTGTTCCTGTGGCTGGCAGGGGCATCGCCCCTCGACGCCTACAGCAGCATGTGGACCTACGGAACCCGCAGCGACTCGCTGATCTCGATGGTGAACCGGGCCATCCCCCTCTACATCTCGGCCTTGGCCGTGGCGGTCGGCTTCAAGATGGGCCTGTTCAACATCGGGGTCGAAGGCCAGTACCGCATGGCCGCCATCACCGCTGGCGCGGTCGGTGCCGCAGTGAGCCTTCCCGCGCCGCTGCATGTGACCCTCATCCTGCTCACCGCCATGCTCGCTGGCATGGCATGGGTGGCCATCCCGGCCATCCTGAAGGTCACCCGGGGGGTCCACGAGGTCATCGGCACCATCATGATGAACTCGATCTCGTTCGGGCTCACCGCGTGGCTTCTGGCCAACTGGTTCAAGACCGACCGCGGCTCGAGCCTCACCCTCGCCACCGGCGACATCGACGAATCGGGTCGCTTCCCCACCCTCAACTGGCTGCTCGAAGCGGTCGGGATCGAGCTGCGGCCCGGTTCGCACCTCCAGGGTTTTCTCATCATCGCCATCCTCCTCGGAGTCGCCTACTACGTGCTGATCTGGCGCACCCGCTTCGGGTACGAGCTGCGCGCCACCGGCATCAACCCCATCGCGGCCCAAGTCGCCGGCGTGAGGTCCAAGGCCATGACCCTCAAGGCCCTGTTCCTGTCGGGCGCCATAGCCGGGCTGATCGGCATGTCCCACCTGATCGGCACCTCGCCCTACCGATACGACACCGACTTCCCCCGCGACTGGGGCTTCACAGGTATCGCAGTGGCGCTACTCGGCCGCAACCACCCGGTCGGAATCGGCATCGGAGCGCTCCTGTTCGGGTTCATGGAACGCTCCGCGCTGCGGCTCGACCTCGAAGGCATCCCCAAGGAGATCGTGAGCATCATGCAGGGCACCATCGTCATCTCGGTGGTGGTGGCCTACGAGCTGGTTCGCCGATACCGCCAGACCCAACAGCAAAAGGCGGTCACCCGTCAGACCGACCTGTCTCCGGTGGCACCGGCGCCGTCGTCCACCGAGGGGGCAGCATGAGCGTGCCTGTCGATCCCACCATCGGCTCCACCGAGGCCGGCGGCCTGGTCACCCCCCAAGGCCCGCCCCGTCGGTCCCAGCGTCTGCTCAACCTGTCGCCCGGCCTGCGGGTACTGCTCATCGGGTTGGGCGGGGTGTTCATGCTGGCGTTGGTACGAGCCATCGCCGATACCCCTGAGCTCACCTCCGGGGGGACCTCCGGCGCGGCGTTGCGCCTGGCGGTGCCCATCGGCTTGGCCGGGCTGGGCGGCATCTACGCCGAGCGTTCGGGTGTGATCAACATCGGCCTCGAGGGGATGATGATCCTCGGCACCTGGTTCGGCGCCTGGGGTGCCTGGCAGTTCGGCCCTTGGCAGGGCGTCGCCATCGGCCTCATCGGCGGCGCGGTCGGTGGGCTCATCCACGCCATCGCCACGGTCAGCTTCGGCGTCGACCACATCATCTCCGGGGTCGCCATCAACATCCTGGGCGCGGGTTTGGCCCGCTACCTCTCGGTGATCACCTACGACGCATCCACCGGTGGTGGCGCCACCCAGTCACCCACGGTTCGTCAGGTGTCCACCGTCGACATCCCGTTCCTCGCTGGAGGCGACATCGGAGGTTGGACAAGTCCCGACATCCTCGGGTGGTTCGACCGTCTCGACTGGTTCTTCGTATCGGATCTGGCCGGGATCATGCGGGGCATGGTGGCCAACGTCTCGCTGTTCACCCTGCTGGCCGTTGTCCTGTTCCCGGTGACGTGGTGGGTGTTGTGGCGGACCCGCTTCGGCCTCCGGTTGCGGTCGGCGGGCGAGAACCCCACCGCCGCCGAGTCGCTCGGCATCCGGGTCTACCGGATGAAGTACGCCGGGATCATCATCAGCGGTGGGCTGGCCGGGCTGGCGGGGGCGTTCCTGTCGACCGCCCACTCCAACCTGTACCGCGAAGGCCAGACCGCGGGTCGGGGGTTCATCGGACTCGCGGCGATGATCTTCGGCAACTGGAATCCCTTCGGTGCCCTCGCCGGATCGGCGCTGTTCGGTTTCACCGACGCAGTGCAGCTGCGCAGCGACCCTGCCGTTCACGCCCTGCTGTTGTTCGTAGCCATGGTCGCTGGGGTGCTCGCCATCCGGTCGTTCCTCCTCGGGCGGACGAGGGGCGCCGTCGTGTTGGGGGCGGCGGGGCTCGCCTTCTTCGTCTGGTACCTCACGAGCGATGCCGTGCCGGGTGAGTTCGTGAGCGTCACGCCCTACGTGGTGACCCTCATCGTCCTCGGTTTCGCAACCCAACGCCTGCGGCCGCCGGGTGCGGTCGGCCAGCCCTACCGCAAGGGCGAGTCGCACTGAACATGGGCATGATCAATTGATGGATGTCGTCGACATAATCCGCACCAAGCGCGACGGCCACCGCCTCAGCGACGAAGAGATCGACTGGTTCATCGCGGCCTATACCGACGGCCAGGTGGCCGACGAACAGGCATCGGCCCTGCTCATGGCCATCTTCTGGCGAGGCATGGAGCCCGAGGAGCTGTCGCGCTGGACCGCCGCCATGATCGCGTCGGGTACCCGGCTCGACCTGTCGCCGGTTCCGCGCCCCACCGTCGACAAGCACTCAACCGGCGGAGTGGGCGACAAGGTCTCGCTCATCCTCTGTCCGTTGGTAGCGGCCTGTGGCGCGGCGGTCCCCCAGCTTTCCGGACGGGGTCTCGGCCACACCGGCGGCACCCTCGACAAACTCGAAGCGATTCCGGGGTGGCGTGCCGACCTGTCGGTCGACGAGATGATCACGATCCTCTCCGATGTCGGGGCGGTCATCTGCGGAGCAGGC
>CAZEFG010000237.1:0-4217 GCA_964511355.1 uncultured Iamiaceae bacterium | reverse complement strand
ACACTAGCCCCTCAAGCTAGCGCGTCTACCAATTCCGCCACTCCGACGTGGCCTCCCCGGCGAACCGGCGAGAGCGTGAATCGTAGCGCGTCCCCGGACCTCCGCCGAATCACGGAACCGAGAACGCACTGCCCAGCCTTACAGGAGCAGTGCGAGCCCGAAGGTGGTGAAGGTGAAGATGATCGAGGCGAACAACGTGATGCGCGAGAGGTTCTTTTCGACCACGGTCGACCCCGCAGCAGTCGCCCCCAAGCCGCCACCGAACATGTCGGACAGGCCCCCGCCCTTACCGCTGTGCAACAGCACCAGCACGATGATGGCCAGCGAGACCAGCACATGTAGGACGGTGATCAACGCGGTGAGCACAAGAACTCCAGGGAGGGAACACGGGGCGAAACGACGAGCCAGCCTAACACCCGAGCGACCAGCACCCCGGGTTCGGGACTCATTCCCGTAGGAACGGGTGCCCGGGCGGCGGGTCGCCGATCTCAACATCGGGGGCGTACTCCCCCACCAGCTCCCGCAACTCGTCCCACTGCGACGGTGTCTCGGGGGTCGTGGAGAGCGGCAGGCGGGTCCCGTCGATGCGCTGGGCCACCAGCGATCCTCCCCGACGACCATGGCGATCGATGCTGGCCAGGTCCTCCCAAGCGACCCTGCGCATCTGCACCAGGCTGCGCACCTCGATCGCCTCGGGCCCGACCACCGTCTCCCACGGCAGGGTCCAGGCCGCGCCGATCGTCAACAGCGCGCCGACCATGAACACCACACCGCCAACCGACAGCGGTCCGGCGGCCCCCACGCCGGCGAAACCCAGCCCCACCAGCAACATGGGCGAGCCGAACACCATCAGCCGCTCCCCCCACGGTGCCCGCATCCACACGACCGGCTCCGTCAGTGCCCTGCCTCCCGCTCGAGCGGATCGAGGGGCCCGATGAGATCGGGATCGTTGTCCGACAGCAGCACCCCTGTCGGCGCGAGGTGGGCACGCCCAGTGCGGGCGGCCACGTCGACGAGCCGCTCCCCCTCCCCCAGCGGGTAATGACACGCCACCCGATGCCCGGGCCGGATCTCAGCCAACGGCGGAACCTCGGCGGCACACTTCTCGGTGGCCAGTGGGCAACGGGTACGGAACCGGCACCCTGACGGCGGATGGGCGGGGCTCGGCAGGTCGCCCTGCAACACGATCCGACGACGCTGTTGCTCGATGTCGGGGTCAGCGATCGGAGCGGCCGAAAGCAACGCATGGGTGTAGGGGTGCGCCGGCATCTCGTGCAGAACCGCCGAAGGGGCGTCCTCCATGATCATCCCCAGGTACATGACGAGCACCCGGTCAGAGATGTGGCGCACCACCGCCAGGTTGTGGGCGATGAACAGGTAGGTGAGCCCGAACTCGTGCTGAATGTCCTCCAACAGGTTGATCACCTGCGCCTGAACCGACACGTCGAGGGCCGACACCGGCTCGTCGAGCACGATCAGCCGGGGACTCAGGGCCAGGGCACGGGCGATGCCGATGCGCTGGCGCTGCCCGCCGGAGAACTCGTGCGGGTACCGGTTCCCGTGCTCGGGCAACAGGCCCACTGCGTCGAGCAACTCGCCCACCCGGCGCTGGGTCTCGGCCTTGTCGACGCCGTGCACCCGCAGCGGCTCGCCCACGATCGAGTTCACCGGCCAACGCGAGTTGAGCGACGCATACGGGTCCTGGAAGACGATCTGCATCTCACTGCGCAGCCGCCGCAGTTCCGACCCCGACAGCCCGGTGACCTCCCGACCGTCGAAGCGCACCGAACCCGACGTGGGCTCCACCAACCGCAGGATGCTCCGCCCCAGCGTGGTCTTGCCGCAGCCGGATTCACCGACGATGCCCACGGTCTCGCGCTCGTTCACCTCGAAGCTGACCCCGTCGACGGCGTGAACCGCGCCGGTCTTGCGCCGCAGCAGTCCCGTTCGGATCGGGAAATGGGTCACCAGGTCGCTGACCACCAGCAGCGGCTCGGGTCCCGAGGTCGGAGGCACGGTGTCGGTCATTCGGCAGCCCGGGCCTTCAGGTCGAGCGGCGGCAACGAGTCTCGGTAGTGGCACCGGGACAACTGCCCGTGCTCAGCTCTGGCCAACTCGGGAGGCGTCTCGCGACACAGATCGGTGGCATACACACAGCGCGACGCGAAGGCACAGCCGTCGGGGATGGCGTGGATGCTGGGTGGCGCTCCGGGAATGGGCTCCAAGCGAACGCCATCGCGATCGGTCCATCGTGGGATCGAACCCAACAAACCACGGGTGTAGGGGTTGCGAGACTCATAGAACACCGTGCGGGTGTCGCCCACCTCGAACGCCTGCCCGGCGTACATCACGATGATCCGGTCAGCCACCCCCGCCACCAGACCCAGGTCGTGGGTGATCAGGATCATGGCTGACCCGGTGGCCTCGCGGGCTTCCGCGAGCACCTCCATCACCTGGGCCTGGATGGTGACGTCGAGCGCCGTGGTCGGCTCGTCGGCGATCACGACCTCGGGTTCGTTGGCCATGGCCATGGCGATCATCGCCCGCTGCCGCATACCACCAGAAAGCTCGTGGGGATAGGACCGGACCCGCTGGCGGGGGTTGGGTATCCCCACCCGTTCGAGGTTGTGGACCGCCTTGTCGCGGGCATCGGCCTTGGAAATGTCGGAATGGGCCCTGATGGCCTCCACGATCTGGTCACCCACCCGGTGCACCGGATTGAGAGAGGTCATCGGGTCCTGGAACACCATCGAGATCGTCTTGCCCCGGTGCCGGTTGAGCACCTTGCGGGGCTGATTCAGCATCTCCTCGCCGTTGAGCCGAGCCGATCCTCGGATGGTGGCGGTGCGGGGCAGGAGCCCCATGATCGACAGGGCGGTCACCGACTTGCCCGAACCAGATTCGCCGACGATGCCGAGAACCTCGCCCCGACCAAGGGTGAAGTCGAGCCCCCGCACGGCATGAAGGAGCCCGTCCTCGGTACGAAAGTCGACCTCGAGCCCCTCGACGGCGATGACGGGGTCGTCGTGGGCTTCAGTAGCCGCCACTCTTTGACGCACGCTCATGCCCGCACCCTTGTCTGCTTGGGATCAAATGCGTCGCGAAGGCCGTCGCCCACGAAGTTCACGCACAAGACGATGACGATGATCACCAGCCCGGGGAAATAGAACAACCATGGCCGGGTCTGGGCAGCGGTCTGGCCGTCAGCCACCAGACGACCCAGCGACGTGTCGGGTGCCCGCACCCCGAGGCCGAGGTACGAAAGGGTGGTCTCGATGAGGATGGCGGCCGCCATGGTGAGGGTGGCCGCCACGATCACCGAACCGACGATGTTGGGCAGGATGTGGCGCACGATGATGCGCCGGTTGCGGGCACCGGCCGCCCGGGCTGCCTCGACGAACTCCTTCTCGCGCACCGACAGGACCTCGGCACGGACTATCCGGGCGATCGGGGTCCACACCAGCGCAGCGATGATCACCGCCAACCAGAACCAACCGCCGTCGCCCGAGCCCACCACCCGCCGACTGAGCACCAACAACACGGCGAGGGTGGGAATGGTGAGCACCAGGTCGACCATCCGCATCAGCAACGAATCGACCCAGCCCCGGTAGTAGCCGGCCACCGCTCCGATGGTGACACCGAAGATGGTGGAGAACATCGCCACCAGCAACATGATCTGCACCGATTTCTGGGCCCCTCGCAGCACCATGGCCAACACGTCGTGTCCCACTCCGTCGGTGCCCATGGGGTGGTCCCAGGTGGGTCCGGTCGAATAGTCGGGCGTGATCTCGGCGTAGGTGTAGATCCACACTCGTCCACCCACGAGCGAGCCGATGATCACCAGCACCAGCACCACCAGGCTGGCGACGGCCATCCGGTGCCGGAAGAACCGCCGCCGGATCATCTGCCACTCCGACCGGGGCTTCACGCCGAGCCCTGCGGCAGCCTCGATCTCGGCTGCCACGTCAGGTTCGTCTGTTCCACCCGTTCCGGCGGGGCCCAGGAGCTCAGTCAAGGCGGATCCTCGGGTCGAGAAGGGCGTAGATGAGATCGGCCAGCAGGTTGAAGGTCACGACCACCACTGCGGTGACAAGCAGCCAGGCCTGCACGACGTTGACGTCGGCGCTGGTGACCCCGTCGATGAGCAGCGTGCCCATCCCCCGCCAGTTGAACACCCGCTCGGTGACGATCGCCCCGCCGATGACCGCCGAGAAGTC
>CAZEFG010000236.1:0-4223 GCA_964511355.1 uncultured Iamiaceae bacterium | reverse complement strand
TCGGCCGCCGGGGCGGGCTCGCCATCGAGGATCAGGCACACGTCGGTACTGGTGCCTCCCATGTCGAAGGTCACCGCATCGGCGAAGCCGTGGGCCGCCGCCACCGCGGCCGCGGCACGGACACCACCGGCGGGGCCCGACAAAAGCAGCGCGGCCGGCAGCTCACCTGCCACCTCCGCCGACAACAAACCACCGGCGGAGGTCATGACCTGCACCTCGCTCCCGGTGCCCGCCAGACCAGCGAGGTAACGGCGAACCAGCGGGCGCAGCGATGCGTTGACCACGGTGGTCACCATGCGCTCGTATTCGCGGAACTCTGGTGACATCTCGTGGGAACAGCAAACATCGATTCCCCGAGCCGACAGCGCCGCCGCGACCGCCTTCTCGTGGGACGGGTTCAGGTCGGAGTGCAACAGGCAGATGGCTGCTGCCCGGATGTTCTCTGGGAGATCCGGAAGCGCCTCTGGCATCGTCGGCTCGATCTCGCGGCCGAAAGCATCGAGACGACCCGGCACCTCGATGCGGTGTCGGCGCTCGACCAGCGGCTCGGGTCGACGCTGGCTCGGATCATATAGCGACGGCCGATCCTGGCGGGCGATCTCGATGACATCGGCCATCCCCGGTGAGGTCACCAACGCCACCGGTGCCACCCGACGTTCCAACAAAGCGTTGGTAGCCACCGTGGTCCCGTGGGCCAGCACGACCCCTTCTCCGAGCCCCATCCCCACCGCCGCCGCGCCCTTCTGCACTGCCCGACCTGGGTCGTCCGGGGTTGACAGGACCTTGAGGACCTGACCGTCGACGGTGACGATGTCGGTGAAGGTACCGCCCGTGTCTGACCCCAAACGCATGTGGCTCACCGTAATGGCATGCGGTGCCAGCACCGGAAGGGCCATTCGGCCCGTGCGCGCCTGGTCGGCAAAGTCGTACGATCGGCCGAATCGGCGGGACCGACACGCCGGTGAGCGACGAGTACTCGATGCCAGATCAAGATTTCTCACCACGAGCCGCGCGGAAGTTGCGCGACTTCGGACGCCGACGCGTCGACGACGGCGCGCCGCCGAACGCGCCTTCCACCCCTGCCCCGAGGGAACCTGTCCCCAGTGAGCCCGCCGGCACCGGTACACCCGCGGCCGCGCCTATCACTCCTGGCAGCATCTGGGGGCCTCAGCTCACCACCACCGAGCCCGAGCCCGAAGAGTCGGAGCCCGAGGCCGAGCCCGAAGAGCCGGCAAACCCGCGGCATCGCCGCCGCGCCGGCGAACGCCCTCCCGATCCAGATTCGGTCGACATCGCCTCCGACGACAGCCACGCCTGGTGGGCTCAGCGCGCCGACCTCGACAAGTTGGTGAACCCCAAGAAGCGTGGCGCCGCCGCCCGGGCCCAGCGTGCGGCCCGCGAAGCATTTGCGCCGGCGGGCGCCACCAACGTCGCCGCCAACGCCTACGCGACCGACCAAGCCCACTCGTACTCGTGGAACCCGGCCGATGTGTACACGTGGTCCAGCGAGGGTGAACCCTCAGTACCTGAACCCCCCTCGGTGGAACGGGAAGCAACCCCGTGGGATCTCCTCGGCCTCACCTCGGAGGCAACCTGGGGCGAGGTCACCAAGAGACACCGAAGCCTCGCCAAGGAGCACCACCCCGATCGTCATGCCGAGGGTGGACCCGCGGCTCGCGCCGCTGCTGAGCAGCGCATGGCCGAGATCAACGCCGCGTTCGGCGACCTACGTCGCATATACCGCCTCACCGACGGAATCTGAACCAGCGCGGCGCGCCCGTGCCATGACTGAATCTCGTCGGGGCGGGGTACTACCCGGCCATGCAGCGCCCCGACGAGTTCGACCCTGAGACCGACGCCCTCCCCTTCGGTCCTCATCCCCTCGCCTTCGTCGCTGTCCTCGCCGCCGTGCTGATCCTCGGCTACCTCGCCACCAACTTGTTCTTCCAACGGGTCGGCGCCGCGTCGTTGCAGGCCGGACCGGCCCTCACCGAGATACCGGAAGTGATCGGCGGTCACCAGGACGAAGCCACCGCAACCTTGGAGGCGGCGGGCTTCAGCGTGGTGGTTCAGTCGGTGCCCAATGCTGGCATTCCACCCGACCAGGTCACCGAGCAGACTCCCGAGGCCGGAAGTCGAGTCGAGTTCGGCAGCGAGATCACGATCGTCGTGTCGGCTGGCGATGGATTCGTTCGTGTGCCCGACGTAAGAGGGTCCCCCTTCGAGGAACTCCAGCTTTTGTTGTTCACCCACAGCCTCGCCATCGGCGAGGTCGTTGAACGTGAGAGCGAAGCGGTGGCAGGTGAGGTGATCTCCCAAACGCCGGCCCCCGGCGACACGGTCGCCGCCGGCACCGAGATCGAGCTGGTGATTTCGGCGGGACCTCCGATGATCGAGATCCCCGATGTCGTCGACATGCCGTCGGCCGAAGCGGCACGGGTGCTGCGAGCAGCAGGCTTCGAGGTCACCTACCAGGACCGGTACGCGTGGCGAGTCGACAGAGGCGCCGTGATCGGAACTGACCCCGAAGATGAAGCCCCGCTGGGCAGCCGCATCACTCTCGAGGTGTCCCTAGGCCCGGCGCCGCGGCGTCCCACCGTCACGACGGTGCCGCCGCCGTCCCAACCTGCCCCGACACCGTCGACCATGCCGGACGGGCGCGAAACCTACGCCCCCTTCGTTCCCACGTCCTGATCATCCGGCTTGAGGTTCGAGGTACCAGACCTCCGAGCCCAGGTGATCTTCGAGGCTCGCCGCCAGGCGGGCGAGCGAAGGGTCGGCTCGATCCCAGACCAGGACGGCTGACGCTACATTGCGGGCCAACCATGCGTCTCGCCTCGCGAGCGCCGCCCCCGCCGCCTGGGTGGTCGCGGGAATCTTGCCTTCCAGAGTGACCACCTCGTCGGCCCGGTCGATCAGCTCCGCGAAGCGCCGACGCGACGCAGGGGGCCATTTGGAGTCAGCTTCGGGGTGAGGCAGCACCGCTACGAGCGGCAGACCAAGCTCGATGGCGGCCTCGGCACCAAGCTGCTCGGCCCCCAATCGCAGACCCGACACGACCACCAGGTCAGGATCGAGCTGGCGCCGAGCAGAGAGGATCTCGACCAGTGAGGACAGCACCCCCTGGCTGATGGGGTTGGGGTCGTAGCCACCGAGCTGAGGGGGGCGATGTCCGAGCACCACCACGCCATGATCGACGATGGGCAACGCCGGCAGGCGACCGTCGCGTCGGGCCCCGGCGCTTGGCAGGCCAGCTGCTCCGGTCGGATCGGTGGGAAGCTTGGCGATGTCGGGCAGGGCCGAGCCGCTGCGACCTCTCTGCTCGGCGGCGGCCGCCACCGCGAGCGCGTCGGCGATGTCGTTGAGCGGGTCGCTGTTGTGTCCCTTCACCCAGCGGAACGTGACATCGCCGCGGGTCCGTACAAGGTCGATGAAGGGCTCCCAGAGGTCTCGGTTGGCGACCGGCTCCTTGCGGGAGTTGGTCCAGCCTCGCTTCAGCCAGCCCTCCCACCAGCGGTCTCGAAAGCAGTTCACGACATAGGTCGAGTCCGACACGATCTCCAACGGACCGGAGTTGGCCTCCACCGCCCGCCACGCCGCGGTGATCTCCATGCGCTGGTTGGTGGTGTGGGCTTCGGCCCCGCTCGCCCAGGCCCCGTCAGGTCGCACCCAGGCCCAACCCCCCGGGCCGGGATTCCCGCGACAGGCGCCATCGGTATAGGCCACAACGGTCATGCCGACGAGCATGACACAGGCCCCGACCACCCCAGCCAGAGCGGGCTTCGTCTCGGTAGGGTGGCACCGAGGTCCCCGCTCGACTCGACAAAGGACACAGCGTGATAATCGACGGCTTCGTCCACCAGCTTCCCGACATCGATCCCACCGAGACCGAGGAGTGGATGGCGTCACTCGATGCCGTGGTGAGCGAGCGCGGCTCGACCCGCGCCCGCTACCTGTTGTCGAAGCTCCTGGTGCGCGCCCGTGAGCTTCAGGTCGGAGTCCCGGCCAGCGTTTCGACGCCCTACGTCAACACGATCCCGCCCGAGCAGGAACCGTGGTTCCCTGGCGATGAGGCGATCGAAAAGCGGATCCGCTCCTACATCCGCTGGAACGCCGCCGCGATGGTGGTAAACGCCAACCACGCCGCTGACGGCATCGGAGGACACCTGTCGACCTTCGCGTCTTCGGCCTCGCTGTACGAGGTCGGGTTCAACCACTTCTTC
>CAZEFG010000235.1:0-4229 GCA_964511355.1 uncultured Iamiaceae bacterium | reverse complement strand
TCCCCCGTGCCACCCCCTCGTTCCCGCCACGTCGGTCGTCCGATCGAGCCCCGCCCCCCGTCCCGGGAGCCGTCCCGCACCCATTTGTCGGCGCGAGGTGGGCACGGGCGAGCGGGGGGTGTCGCTCGGGGGCGGTTTGTCGGCGCAAGGTGGGCATGGGCGAGCGGGGGAATGTTCGGGGCCGATGTTGTTTGGGGGCAGTTTGTCGGCGCGAGGTGGGCAAGGCAGCTCACGCCGGGACCCGGAGCTAGCGTCGACGATCGTGAGTAGCCATGCAGATGCCGCCATCGAAGTCGAGGGCTTGGTTATTCGCTACGGAGACCTGGCCGCGGTCGACGGGGTGAGCTTCGAGGCGCGGCGGGGCGAAGTGACTGCGGTGCTGGGGCCGAACGGGGCCGGCAAAACCTCGACCATCGAGGCCATGGAGGGCTACCGACGCCCGGCCGGGGGCCGTGTTCGGGTGTTGGGTCTCGACCCCATCGCCGATCACTCCCGGCTGGTGCAACGCATCGGGGTGATGCTCCAGTCCGGCGGGATCTACCGGGGAATCCGGGTGTCGGAGGCTGTCGAACTGTTCGCCGCCTACTACGCCGACCCGCTCGACCCCGCCGAGCTGATCGACCGGGTTGGGCTCGGGGAGCGACGACGCTCGGTGTGGCGCAACCTGTCGGGCGGTGAGCAGCAGAGGCTGTCGCTCGCCTTGGCCCTGGTGGGCCGTCCCGAGCTGGTGTTCCTCGACGAGCCCACCGCGGGTCTCGACGTCGGGGGGCGCCACCTCGTGCACCGGTTGATCCGAGAGCTTCGCACCGAAGGAACCACCGTCCTGCTCGCCACCCACGACCTCGCCGAAGCCGAGACGCTGGCCGACCGGGTGGTGATCATCGACCACGGGCGCCTGGTGGCCGACGGATCGCCCGAAGAGATCACCCGCCACGCCGGGCCGTCGGACCTGCGCTTCGCCACCCAGCCCGGCATCGATACCGACGCTCTCAGCATCCATATCGGGGCCACGGTGAGCGAGGGTCCGCCAGGCGAATACCTGGTGGGCCGTGACGGCGATCCCACCACCGTTGCCGCCCTCACCGCCTGGCTCGCCGAGCACAACCTGGCCCTGGCCGACCTTCGAGCCGGTCGCCAGCGGCTCGAAGACGTCTTCCTCCGCCTCACCAGGAACGAGGACATCCCGTGAAGGCCCTCATCGCCCACACCCGCGCCGAGTTGGCGCTAACCCTGCGTAACGGCGAGCAGATCCTGCTCACCTTGGTGATCCCGGTGCTGGTGCTCTCCTTCTTCTCGTTGGTCGAGGTGCTGCCGCTTCCCGACGGCGTCGAGGACCCAGTCGACTTCATCGCCCCGGGAGTGCTCGCCCTGGCCGTGCTGTCGACCGCCTTCACCAGCCTCGCCATTGCCACCGGCTTCGACCGCCAGTACGGCGTGCTCAAACGCCTCGGTGCCACCCCGCTCGGACGCCCTCGCCTGCTGGCGGCCAAGACCCTCACCGTGCTGGCAGTGATGGTGGTTCAGTTCGCGGTGCTCACCGCGGTGGCACTCACCCTCGGTTGGCGACCCGACATCGCGCCCGTGACGCTGATCGGCGCAGTGGTACTCGCCACCATCGCCCTGGCCGGGATGGGCCTGCTGATGGCCGGAACCCTGCCGGGTCTGGTAACCCTGGCCGCGGCCAACGCCATCTACATCGTCTTGTTGTTGATGGGCGACCTGGTCATCCCGCTTGATTCGCTACCGGCACCCATGGCCGCCGTCGCGGGCCTGTTGCCCACCGCCGCGCTGGCTGAACTGCTACGAAGCGCCGTGGCCGGCGACACCGGCCCGGCCGGAGCGTGGCTCACCCTGGTGGTCTGGGCGGCCGTCGCTCCGCTCGCCGCGGCCCGCTGGTTCCGCTGGGAGTAGCCCCCGTCAGCTGGCCCAGTACTGGAAGGTCGACAACGCTCCGATGTAACAAGCCGACGCCAAGGTCAGACCAAAGATGAACATCCAGGAGAAGGCCTTGGTGTCGAACTTCAGGTGCATGAAGAAAGCGGCCACGTACCAGAACTTGACCACCATCAGGACCATGAGGATGGGGATCACCAACGACCCCAACGCCTCTTCGGCCGGATAGGTCGCCACCTCGAGAGCAGTGAGGACGGCCAAGAGGACCGCGATCTTGATGTAGGACTTGTCGGACGGGTGGTCGTGGGCGTCCTCGTGGACCTCGTCCGGTTCGGTGGCAACGGCAGACATCGAAGCTCCTAGGGGATGAGGTAGATGATCGTGAAGATGAGAATCCACACGATGTCGACGAAGTGCCAGTACAGGCCGACGATCTCGACCGATTCGGCGTGGCTCGTGGGCAGGCGGCCCCGCAACGACAACACGAACAGCGAGCCGAGCATGATGATGCCCACCGTCACGTGCACACCGTGGAAGCCGGTGAGGGTGTAGAAGGCCGAACCGAAGATGTTGGTGGTGAAGCCAAGACCCTCGCGGTAGAACGAGGTGAACTCGTAGATCTGGCCGGCGATGAAGGTCGATCCGAGAAGCGCCGTGGTGAGAATCCAGGTACGGAACAGTCGGTGGTCGCCCCGCTGGATGGCCGACAGGGCCAGCACCATCGTGAGCGAGCTCATCAGCAGAACGAACGAGCTGGCCGAGGTGAAGGGAATGTCGAACACCCCGTTCTCGCCCCGGGGGCCGATGCCACCGGGAGGGAACCGGTCCTTGTACAGCAGGTAGGTGGCAATGAGGCCGCCGAAGAGCATGCACTCAGAGGCCAGGAACACCCACATCGCCATCTTCTTGTTGGAGATGCCGGTGGTGGTGGTGTGACCACCCGAGGGGTGTTCCTCCGGACGAGAGGTCAGGGTCGAGGTCATCGTTGCGTCAGCCAACGGGGGCCTCCTCCTTCTCGGTCTCGGCGGTTACCTCGCCGTCGGCGCTCTCGGCACCGTCTGTGATGGCGTCGTCAGCGGCGTCGCCCACGGGACCATCGTCGTCGTGGTCGTGATCGTCGCCATGGACATGGTCGATGTCGTCAGGCGGCTCGATCGCCCAGCCCCAGGTACCGACGAACAGCATCACCACGCCGAACACAGCGATCCAGCGCATGTAGATGAGGCCGTAGGCGATCACCGGGAACGACAGGCAGACAAACAGCGGCCAGAACGACGGGGCCGGGAGGTGCACCCCGGTGGGGTCGCCGACCTGGGTGACCTCTTCGGTGGTGGCCACCCGACGCCAGCGGCCGTCGTCGCCTTCGGCGTACTTGCGGTGCCAGAAATCGTCCTGGTGGGTCACGGTGGGGATCTCGTCGAAGTTGTGGGCCGGGGACGGCGACGGGATCATCCACTCGAGCGTGCGGGCATCCCACGGGTCGGGCCCGACCGGCGGGAGGGTCTTGGCCCGCTTGTATGAGTAGAAGATGTTGTAGACGAACATGAGGACCGAGGCGGCCAGGATGAAGGCGCCGATGGTGGCGGCCATGTTCCAGAAGTCGAAGCCGTAGCCGGCGTCGTAGGTCGAGATGCGGCGGCTCATGCCCTGCAGGCCGAGGATGTGCATCGGCCCGAAGGTGAGGTTGAACCCGAGCAGCATCACCCAGAAACAGGCCTTGCCCCAGGCTTCGTTCAGCATGTAGCCGAAGACCTTGGGCCACCAGAAGAAGAAGCCACCCATGAACCCGAAGAACGCTCCGCCGAAGAGCACGTAGTGGAAGTGGGCCACGATGTAGTAGGTGTCGGTCTGCTGGGTGTCGGCAGGGGCGATGGCGTGGGTCACGCCCGACAGGCCGCCGATGGTGAACATCGTGACCAACCCGATCGAGAACAGCGCCGGGGTGTTGAAGGTGATCTTGCCGCCCCACATGGTGGCCATCCAGTTGAGGATCTTCACTCCGGTGGGCACGGCGATGAACATCGTGGCCATCGAGAAGGCGGCGACCGAAAGGGGGCCGATACCCGAGGCGAACATGTGGTGGGCCCACACGCCGAAGCCCATGAAGCCGATGGCGATCCCGGAGAACACCATGAACGGGTAACCGAAGATCGGCTTGCGGGACATCACCGGCAGGATCTCTGACACGATGCCGAACGCCGGCATGATCATCAGATAGACCTCGGGGTGCCCGAAGATCCAGAACAGGTGCTGCCACAACAACGGGTCGGCGCCGGCCGCGACGTTGAAGAAGTTGGCGTCGAACAGGCGGTCCATGGCCAACAGCACCTGGGCCA
>CAZEFG010000234.1:0-4238 GCA_964511355.1 uncultured Iamiaceae bacterium | reverse complement strand
CGGTGGACCTTGTTGATCGACTCGACCATGTGCACCGGGATGCGGATGGTGCGGGACTGGTCGGCGATGGCCCGGGTGATGGCCTGGCGGATCCACCAGGTGGCGTAGGTGGAGAACTTGAAGCCCTTGGTGTAGTCGAACTTCTCGACCGCTCGCATCAGCCCCAGGTTGCCTTCCTGGATCAGGTCGAGGATGAGCATGCCCCGCCCCACGTACCGCTTGGCGATCGACACCACGAGGCGAAGGTTGGCCTGGGTGAGAGCCTCGCGGGCGGCGTCGCCGTCCTTGATCGAGCGCAGGAGCTGACGGCGCTCGGCGGGCGAGAACTCGGGCGCGGCCTGCGGCTCGTCAGACCCTTCTGCGGAGTCAGGGGAGGTGCCTTCCAGACGCTCGCGCGCCAGCTTGCCCGCCTCGATCCGTTTGGCCAGCGACACCTCTTCGGGCCCGGTGAGCAGCGATACCCGGCCGATCTCCTTCAGGTAGAGGCGGACCGAGTCAGAGCTGCCACCCGATTCGGTGGGAGCAGCAGGCCGCGCCGCTCGGGGTGCGGGGCGAGATGGCGGAGGGGTCGCGGGCGAGGCCACGACCGGGGCGGCGGTGGTAGTGGTGGTGGTGGTGGTGGTGGTGGCGGCGGGCACGGCGGCCGCCCGTGACTCTTGCTCCAGTTCGCCCACCAGTTCGTCGGCCAGCTCTTCGACGTTCTCGTCGACGCTTTCGTCGATGGTGATGTTCTTGGACGCGAAGAACTCGCGGATGAGCGTGATGTTCTCGGGCGTCGGGTCGACGTCCTTGAACACCATCATCACTTCGTCGCTGTGGAGAGTCCCGTGAGCCCGACCCCGCTCCGTCAGCTCGTTCAGCGCTTCAGCAGGGACCTCGGTCCACGGGGAGCTCCGTATCGTGCGGTCGTCCATCACTCCCCTACGGCCCGTTGCCGATGCCAGGCTAGCAACTGCTCCGGCGACCCCGGCTCGGATCGAGGATCACGCAGCTCCATCAACCGCTCCTTGAGCCAACGCAACGACGGCTGGTAGTCGAGGGGCTCAGCGGCCTGTCGAGCCTCGGCCTCGAGTTCGGCCAGGGCTCGGCGGGTGGCTTCTTCGACCAGGCGGGTAGCCACATCGAGCGCGTCGGCCTCTGATTCCTGGACGACGATGCGCTGCAACAGGTCAGCGGTGGCAGGATCAGCCTGATCTATGGCCGCCCGCAGCTCAGCTCCCGAAGTCAGCGCGTGAAGCACGGCAACGTGGGCTTCGTCGTCGAACAGCGACTCATCGAGGAGGTGAGCGATCTCGCCGGGTCGGTGCATCAGGACTCGCAGGGCTTCAATGGCCGGACTCTCACGGTCGGTCAGCGGGGACTGGGACGGTCGGTTCTGCTGGGGATGAGGCCGGTTCGGGGAGCTCGCCGGGTCTCCGCGGCCACTCTCCGGGCGTCGAGCGCCCGTGCGGAGTTGCTCACGCAGCTGGTCGATATCGATGCGGCAACGGTCCGAGACGATCATCAGGTACTGGTCGCGCACCAGCGCATTGGGGTGCTCCCGGATGACCTCTAGTGCCGCTTGGGCCGCCCGGGCGCGGCCCTCAGGGCGGGTCATGTCCGCCGCGTCGAGAACCCGGTCGAGGCGGAAGCTCAGGAAGGGTCGGGCCTCGGCCACCGCGGCGGCCAGCGCGGCGGGGTCATTGCGCCCCAGCTCACCGGGATCGACCCCTGGGGGCATGGCGGCAACGGCCACGTCGATCTCAAGGCGCTGTTCCCACTCGTAGAACCTCTCGGCGGCGGCTTGGCCGGCGGCATCGGCGTCAAAGCACAGCACCACCCGCCGGGCGAACTTGCGCAGGATCTGGACATGGGTCTCGGTGAGGGCGGTACCGCAGGTGGCCACGGCGCGCGGCACCCCCGCGTCGGCGAAGGCGATGACGTCGGTGTACCCCTCACACACCACCACCTCGTCGGCGGTGACGATGTCGGCCTTGGCCCAGTTGAGCCCGTAGAGGACCCTGCTCTTGGCGTAGATCGGCGACTCGTGAGAGTTGATGTACTTCGCCCCTTCGGCCCCCGGCAGGACTCGTCCCCCGAAGCCCACCGGATCGCCGTTGACGTCGAAGATCGGGAACAGGACCCGGCCGCGGAAGGCATCTTGTTGCCGGCCCCGGCGGTTGACAAAGCCCAAGCCGGCATCGCGCAACACCGCATCGGGCAGCGACAACGCCCGGGCCAGTTGGTCCCAGTCGTCGGGGGCCCAGCCCAGCTTGTAGCGGGTCACCGACTCCTTGGTGAACCCCCGCGACCGCAGGTATGAGCGGGCCGCGCCGGCGTCGTCGCCGGCCAGGAGGCGCTGGTGGTACCAATCGACGGCTTGAGCCATGGCATCGATCAGCTTGGCCTTGTGGCGACGGTTCTCAGATTCGTTCTCGTCGGTGTAACGCAGGGTGATGCCGGTCTTGGCGGCCAGCCACTCGACGGCCCCGACGAAGTCGAGGTGTTCGATGTCGCGCACGAAGCTGATGGCGTCACCTTTGGCCTGGCACCCGAAGCAGTAGAAGAACCCCTTCTCGCCGTTGACCGAGAAAGACGGTGTCTTTTCCGAATGGAAAGGGCACAGGCCCGAGAAGTTGCGGCCGACCTTCTTCAGCTGGGTGTACTGGCTGACGATCGCGACGAGGTCGGCTGACTCCCGCACTGTCACCACGTCTTCGTCCCGGATCCCCACGGCGCTGAGGCTACCGCCGGACCAGCGAGGGAGACGCCGGGGTGGGACCGCCGCTGGAACCCCTCGGCCCCCGGGGCCATTCGGCCCATTCGCGCCACGGAGGGTCAGCGGCGAGGTCTCGTGTCCGACGACCGCTCAGAACATGATGACCACGTCCCACCTCCCCTCGGGCCCCCAGGGCCCCGCGCCGGTCGGTTCGACCTGTCCGGTGTGCGAACGACCCGAGTCGCTGCGTGTCACCCGCACCGACACGGGCCGTACCTACCGCTGCCGCTTCGCCCTCGACGGCGATTGTTCTTTCCAGGGCATCGAGCGGCCGTTCCGGCGGGCCACCGTCGAGCACATGTCGGCGGCGTTCGCCGAACGTCTTGCCCGCATCGCCGAACGCGTCGTCGACGATTGCCAGAACGAGGGCGAAGCCACCGCCAGGGTCGACACCACCATGGTCACGCCCCTGCGTTCAGCCATTCGCCGCGCCGCCCGCGAGCGAGGTATGGCCGTGCGCACGGTGCACGTGGGCGATGGCCGCATCGAGATCCGAACCGCCTGACCTGGAGCACCGATCATGAACCTGCTCGACCGAATACTCGACCGATTCGACTTCCTCGACCGGGTCAGGCTTCGCACCAGGATCATGGGCTTGGCGGGGGTACTGCTGGCGATCCTCGCCGTGGTGGTCGGAGTCACCTGGTTGCAGGTCAGAACGATCGACTCGAAGGTTTCCGAACTCAACGGCGAGGTGGTGCCGTCGGCGATGTTGCTGCTCAACATCGATCGCGACGCCTATCAGGCGCAGTTGGCGCTGGAACGCTCGATCGACCAACGCTCGACCGCTGAACAGATCGAACGTGCCCGCGAGATCTTCGCCGAGAACTCCGCTCAGGTGCGCGAGCGCTGGGAGGAGTTCCTCACCATCCCGCCCCGCGAAGGTGAGATGGTCCACCGGGAGCAGTTCCTAGCTGCCTATGAAACCTGGCTGGCGACCGGCGAGAAGATCCTCGCCACCTACGCCAGCGACTTCCGGGCGCTCTCGGCGGCGTCGGACCAAGAGTTCACCGCCATGCGCGACGTGATCGACGTGATCAGCGCTGACATACGTGAGCCGTTGGTGCCCCAGATCAGCGGTGACGCTCACTCCGCGGCCAGCTCACTGGTCACCGCCATCCTCGTGCTCGCCGCGCTGGCGCTGGCTTTCGGTGTGGCTATTGCGTGGTTCACCGCCGCAGCCGTCGTGCGTTCGCTTTCTCGTGCGGTGGGCACCCTCGACCATTCCGTGCAGTCCCTCGACGCCGTATCCCATGGGGTCGGCGCCACTGCCGAGGAGACAGCGAGTCAGGCGGGTGTGGTGTCAGCGGCCGCCGAGCAGGTGTCGATGAACGTGTCGACGGTCGCCAGCGCGGTGGAGGAGATGTCGGCATCGATCCTGGAGATCGCCCACAACGCCGCCGAGGCCACCCGGGCCACGGGCGAGGCAAGGCTCTGCTGTTCAAGGCCTTCGCCGGGGTCGACGGGTTCCCGATCTGTC
>CAZEFG010000233.1:0-4264 GCA_964511355.1 uncultured Iamiaceae bacterium | reverse complement strand
CCCGAGCGCTCGGTTCGCCCCGATTCCCGACCTCCGCTTCGCCTCGTCGAGCCGCCATCGACGGCCCGCAGGGTCCGGGTCGGCCTGGTGGGTTCCATCCTGTTCGGCCTCGTTCTCGTCGGTGTCTTCGCGCTGGCCGCCATGCACACCCTGGTGGTGCAAGCCCAGTTCGAGCTCGATCGCCTCGATCAGCAGATGTCCGAGCGCCAGGGCACCCTCGATTCGCTGCGTCTCCAGGTTGCCACCCTCGAATCGCCCGCCCACGTCGCTGGCGCGGCGGCCGAGCTGGGAATGGTGACCCCCACCGATCGCGTGCATCTCGAGCCGGTAGTGGCCGGGGGCAACACTGCACCCAGCCCGATCGCGACCCGTTCATGAGGGCAGGTTGGTAGTGAGGCTGGATCGTGCCTGAGCGCGGACCTGCGGTAAGGGGCGCCCGCTCGGGCCGACCCCTGCGCCTCTACGCGCTCCTCGGGGTGCTGAGCCTGTTGTTCGTCACGGTCATCGGCCGCGTCGCTGATCTTCAGCTCGCCAGTCAGGAGCGGTACGTCGCCTACGGAAACTCCCAACGGATGCGTTCCGAGGTACTCCCGGCTGAAAGAGGGTCGGTGCTCGACCGAGCGGGGGTCGAACTAGCACTATCGGTGCCCGCCAGCGCCGTGTGGGCGGATCCGGCCGCCATCATCGATCCGGGCCGTACCGCCACCGAGTTGGCCCCGGTCCTGGAGGTCGAGCGCCAGTGGTTGCTCGAACGCTTCAGCCGGGCGTCACGCTTCGAGTACCTCGCTCGCCAGGTCGATGAGGAGACGGCCGCCAGGGTCGCGGAGTTGGAGCTCAAGGGCATCCACCTGAGGGCCGAGCCGGTTCGGGCCCATCCGGCCGGCAATCTGGCCCGCACGATCCTCGGAACCGCGGACGTCGACGGTCAGGGCGTCTCGGGGGTCGAGCTCCAGTTCGACCAAGCCCTCACCGGAACCCCCGGCGAGGTGGCCTTCGAACGCAGTCTCAACGGCGGGGTTCCGATCGCCGTAGGCGAACAGCAGGTGGTGCCGGCCGTGCGGGGCCACGACGTGGCCCTCACCATCGACGCATCCCTGCAGTACCTGGTCGAGGAGGCCCTGGCCGACACGCTCGAGGACATGGATGCCAGCGGGGCGACCGCCATAGTGTCGGTTCCGAGCACCGGCGAGGTGCTCGCCATGGTGAACCTCACCGCCGACCCGGCAACCGGCGAGGCGGTGGCGGCGTCCTACAACCAGGCGGTGGTCGACAGCTTCGCTCCCGGCTCGGTCATCAAGCTGGTCACGGTGGCGGCGTCACTGGAGGAAGGTCTCAGCTCGCCCGGGCGGACCATCTCAGTCCCCGACCAGTACCGGGTGGCCAACAGCCTGTTCACCGATCACACGCCCCACGCGGTCGAGGATTGGTCGGTGACTCGCATCCTGGTCGATTCGTCCAACGTTGGTGCCATCAAGCTCGGCCAGGAGTTGGGACCCGTCCGGGTGTCCGATTACCTCGGCCGGTTCGGCTTCGGCGAGATGACCAGCCTCGGTTTCCCCGGTGAAAGCCGAGGGCTCGTGCGTCCGCACACCGAATGGCACGGCTCAGACATCGGGGGAGTGGTGATCGGCACCGGTGTCTCGGTGACCGCCGCCCAGCTTCTCGGCGCCTACAACGTGGTCGCCAACGACGGCGTGTACGTGCCGCTGCGCCTGGTTGACGCCCATGTCGACGCCAACGGGGTCCGCCACCCGATCGAAGGTCCCGAACCACATCGGGTCCTCTCCGAGCGGACCAGTTCGCAAATGGCGTCGATGTTGTCCGAGGTGGTCACCGAGGGCACCGGCAAGCAAGCGTCGGTCCCCGGATACACCGTCGCGGGCAAGACCGGCACCGCCTGGAAACGCTTCGACGACGGGACTTTCGCCGATGCCGCCGGAAACCGCCGGTACATGGCGACCTTCGTGGGTTTCGCTCCTGTCGAAGATCCCCGAGTCTCGGTCATCGTCGTGCTCGATCAACCTCGCAACGCCTACTCGGGAGGTGGCGCGGCCGCCCCCGCGTTTGCCACTGTGGCCGAACATGCCCTGCGCTTGCTCGACGTCCCGCCCACCGGTGCCACCAGCGACCACACGTCGACACCTAGCCTGATCCAAGTGTCCCACTCGGCCTCGGCCAGCGACCGGGTGCGGGCAACCCCCACCGCCCATCCCGACCACGCCAGCGATGCCGATCCAGGAGCGCCGAATGACCCATGACCCTGACGCCACCGAATCGGTGGCGTTGGCCGAGCTTGCTCGGTGGGTCGACGGCGAGGTCCGGCTCCCTCCGTCGGTCGCGCCCGACACCTGGTCCGACCCGTTGGTGACCGACCTTGTGCACGACGCCAGCAAGGTCAGCCCGGGTGCATTGTTCGTCTGCATGGTCGGAAGTCGGGTCGACGGCCACACCCTGGCCGCCGAGGCGGTGGAGCGGGGAGCGGTCGCACTTTTGGTTGATCGCCCGCTCGATGTGCCGGTGGCCCAGATCGTGGTGCCCGACACCCGAAGCGCCGTCGGCCCGGTGGCGGCCCGGTTCTTCGGCCCGGCCGCCGCCGGTCTCAGGGTGGTCGGCATAACCGGCACCAATGGCAAGACCACGGTGGCCCACATCTTCGCCTCGATCGGTGCTGCCGCCGGACGCCGCACCGGGGTCATCGGAACCTTGACCTCGAGCCACGGAACCACGCCCACCACCCCTGAGGCCATCGACCTTCATCGTCGCCTGGCCCAGCTGCGCTCATCGGGCGACGAGTTGGTTGCCATCGAGGTCTCGTCGCACTCGTTGGCCCTCCACCGGGTCGACGGCCTCGAAGTCGACGTAGCGGTCTTCACCAACCTCAGCCGTGATCACCTCGACTTCCACGGAACCATGGACGCCTACTTCCAGGCCAAGGCGATGCTGTTCACGCCCGAACGGGCCCGCCAGGCGGTGGTCAACCTCGACGATCCTCATGGCCGCCTACTCTCCGACGCCGCCCAGATCCCGACCCGCGGGTACGGGCTCAACGACGTCAGCGCGCTCCACCTGGCGGTCGACCACTGCCGCTTCACCTGGCAAGGCCGTCCCGTCCGCCTGCCGCTGGTGGGGCGGGTGAACGTTTCCAACGCGCTGGCGGCCGCCACCGCCGCCCTGGCGATGGGCATCGAGCCCGAGGCTGTGGTCGCCGGGCTCGAGGCGGTCTTGCCGGTGCCTGGTCGCTTCGAACGAGTCGCCATCGACGCGCCTTACGACGTGATGGTCGACTACGCCCACACCCCCGACGCGCTTGCTCGCGCGCTCGAAGCTGCCCGCGATCTATCGCCGGCCGGTCGGCTGCACCTCGTGTTCGGTTGTGGCGGCGACAAGGACCGAACCAAGCGGGCACCAATGGGTGAGATCGCCTCCCGGTTCGCCGATCGGCTCATCATCACCTCCGACAACCCTCGCAACGAAAACCCCGAAGCGATCATCGCCGACATCCAGCGCGGAGTCGACCCCGCTCCGGGAATGGTGGTCGATGTCGAAGTCGATCGGCGCCAGGCGATCGCGTTGGCGCTCGCCACCGCCACCGACGGCGACCTCATCGTCATCGCGGGCAAGGGCCACGAAGCCGAGCAGATCATCGGCGACCAGGTCGTCGCCTTCCACGATCCGCAGGTGGTCATCGAGGAGCACGCTCGACTACGGGGGGTGGTGGGCGCGTGATCCAGCTGCTCATCGCCGTGAGCGTGTCGTTCATGGTGTCGGTCGGCGCCACGCGCTATCTCATTGCCTGGCTCACCCGCCATGGCATCGGCCAGCCCATCCACGAAGACGCCCCCGAGGGCCACACCACCAAGGCTGGCACTCCTCCCATGGGTGGCCTGGCCATCGTGGCTGGGCTGCTCGCCGGCTACCTGGTCACCAACCTCTACCGCGGCGTGTACACCCGCACCGGCATCATCGTGGTGCTCACCATCACCGGCGCGGGCCTGGTGGGCCTCATCGACGACTGGATCAAAGCCTCCAGCGAACGCAACCTCGGTCTCAGCAAGAAGGCCAAGATGGCCGGGCTGCTGGTGGTGGCCGGCGGGTTCATCGCCGCCATGTTGACCTTCACCGGGGTGAGCACCGAACTGTCGTTCACCCGCGCTGGTCATCTGAGCATCGATCTCGGGCCGGTGGGCTGGTCGGTGTTGGCGCTGCTTCTCATCTTGGGCGCCACCAACGCCGTGAACTTCACTGACGGGCTCGATGGCCTGGC
>CAZEFG010000232.1:0-4268 GCA_964511355.1 uncultured Iamiaceae bacterium | reverse complement strand
AGACCGCGTACAGCCGCAGGGGCTCGTCGCCCGTGTTGATCACGTCGTGCCACATGCCGGCCGGAACCTGGATCGACCAGTCGTCCTCGACCTCCTGCTCGAAGTCGAGATCCTCTTGGCTCGGCCCCATCACGCAGCGGCCCCGACCCGCCTCCAGGCGGAGGAACTGGTCGGTCTCGGGGTGGACCTCGAGGCCGATTGACTCTCCGACGGCGATGCTCATGAGGGTGACCTGCAGGTAGCGGCCGGTCCACGCCACGGTGCGGTAAGCATCGTTCTCGACGGTGGCCTGCTCAATGTCGAAGGCGTTTGGCTGCGGTCCAGGGTCGGTGACGGGCATGAAGTTTCCTCTCATTGGAGTTCGATCGGTGATGTGGCGGAGGCGATCGGAGCCGAATGCGCCCCTACCCGTCGGCCAGACCGCCAACCTCAGGACCCCCGTTCGCCATGCCGACCACGCGACGCGGCTCGGCGGGATTTACCACATCCTTGAAGCGCTTCGCGATCGATTCCGGGCGACATTGTCAAGGCATGATGTCATCAGTGTTTGCTGTTATCATCACCTCATGGCTGTCACCGCTCCTACCCCGCGCGCCGATGAGATCTCCGTGGCGGCCCAGCTGTTTCACGGGCTGAGCGACCCCACCCGGTTGTCGATCCTGTTGGCGCTGTTGGACGGGGAGCGGAGGGTGAGCGACCTGGTGGGGATCGTGGGCACATCCCAATCGAACGTGTCGAACCACCTCGCCTGCCTCAAGGATTGCGGGCTGGTGGTCGACCGTCCGGCTGAACGTCGTCAGGTCTTCTACTCGATCTCCCACCCCGAGCTAGGAGACCTGTTGGTTTCGGCCGAGCGTCTGCTGGCTCGGTCGGGTCATGAGGTTCGGCTCTGTGACAACCCGCTCATGGGAGCAGGGGCGAAGGACGATGGCTGACACCTGCTGTGCTCCCCCGGCTGGCAACGCCGAGGCCGCCGATGAGGGCTGGGGCGAGCGTTGGCGTTCGGTTGCGGCGGTCGCCGCCGCGGTCGCCTGGGTCGTAGGGGTAGCTGCGGGTTGGGCCGGCGCAGATCCGTTGTCGACAGGTGGGTTCATCACGGCGGTGATCACTGGTGGCGCCACCTTTGTGCCGTCTGCGCTGGCGGGGCTGCGCCATGGCCGGGTAGGTGTGGGCCTGCTGATGACGATCGCCGGGACCGGTGCTCTGATCCTCGGCGAACTTCCCGAAGCCGCTGCGCTGGCGTTCTTGTTCTCGATCTCTGAAGCGCTCGAGGACTGGGCGGTCACCCGCGCCCGCCGGGAACTGCGAGCGGTCCTGGCGATCGTGCCCGACACGGCATCGGTACGGCGCGGTGAGGAGGTCATCGAGATTCCGAGCGAGGACGTCGCCGTGGGCGATGTGTTGGTCCTGCGAGCCGGAGCGCGCCTGGTGACCGACGCCGTGGTCACCGACGGCCGATCGGTACTCGATGTCTCGGCGGTCACCGGCGAGTCTCTCCCCGTCGAATGCGGACCTGGCGACGCCGTCATCGCCGGGAGCATCAACGGCGGAGGCCACCTCGAGCTCGAAGCGACCGCCCCTGCGGCCGACAGCACTCTGGCCCGAATCGTGCACGCCGTGGAGGAAGCCCAGGACCGCAAAGGCCAGGCTCAGAGGATCGCCGATCGGATCGCCAAACCGTTGGTGCCTGCGATCTTGGTCATCGCCGCCCTGGTGGCCGTGGTCGGCGCGCTGGCAGGAGACCCCGCACTCTGGGTCGAGCGGGCACTGGTGGTGCTGGTCGCCGCGTCCCCCTGCGCGCTGGCGATCTCGGTGCCAGTGACCACCTTCGCCGCCATCGGTGCAGCGACCCGCACCGGGGTGGTCATCAAAGGCGGGGCCGCACTCGAAGCCCTAGCCGGGGTGCAGATCGTCGCCTTCGACAAGACCGGCACCCTGACCCGTAACCAGCCCCGCGTCATCGAAGTCGTCACCCACCGGGTCGAAGAAGACGAAGTCCTCAGGGCGGTATCGGCTCTCGAAGCGCACAGCGACCACCCTCTCGCAGCCGCCATCACCGCCGCGCACCCAGCCAGCCACCCCGCCACCGAGGTGCAGACCATTGCGGGGATGGGGGTCACTGGCGTAGTCGACGGCCGACCCACCCGGCTCGGCAGCTCCCGATTCGTCGACCCTGGACCACTCGCGGCCGACGTAGACCGGATGGCCACGGCCGGGGCATCAGTTGTCATCGTCGAATCGGCTGGTACCCCCATCGGGGCCATCGCGGTCCGAGACGAACCCCGACCCGAAGCCGCCGACACCATCGACGCGCTCACCCGGCTCGACATCACCAGTGCCGTGCTCACCGGCGACAACACCGCCACCGCACAAGCAATCGCCCAACAGGTCGGCATCACCGACGTGCGCGCCGAACTGCTCCCGGCCGACAAGGCCGACGCTGTCGCCGACCTGCAACGTGGCGGTCCCGTGCTAATGATCGGCGACGGCATCAATGACGCACCCGCTCTCGCCACCGCCGACGTCGGGGTGGCCATGGGAGCCCTGGGCTCAGACGTCGCCATCGAAACCGCCGACGTGGCCATCATGGGCGACCACCTCACCCACCTCCCCGACCTGTTGACCCACGCCCGACAGGCCCGACAGATCATGGTCCAGAACATCGCCATGTCCGGACTCCTGATCGCCGCCCTCATCCCCCTCGCCGCGTCCGGACTGCTCGGCCTCGGGCTCGTCGTGGCCATCCACGAAGGCGCCGAAATCTTCGTCATCGCCAACGGCCTACGAGCCCGCGCTACCTCGCCCACGGCTCGGAGCCACACGCACACCACTCCAGCCAGGGACCACGTACATGTCTGACGCTGTCCGCTCGAAGACCCGGCGGGATCGATGACGTTCACCGCGCGGTCCTCGGCCCCCGCAGAGTGGGCTCGCAGTCCTCGCCGGGCTCGCCCTTGGTGCCATGACCTCATACGGACAGGGCTGGTGGGGTCATGCCACCGGGGCGTTGGTGAATTCGGCCGGGCCATGGTCGCTCGTGGCGTTCGTGGTGGCCCGCCTTCAGGGCCACCGGGTTGCTTGGGCCGTCGCCTCTGCAGTGGTGGTGCTGATCATGGTCGAGGTGGGCTACGTGCTGGCCAATGATCTTCGGGGCTACAGCAGCGCCAGCTCGACCATCCGCTTCTGGTTGATGGCGGGGGTACTGGCCGGTCCGCCGCTAGGTGTAGCCGCGTCGTGGTCGACCCAGCGGGGACGGTGGAGAGCTTTGGGTTGGGCTGTCATCGGCGGCGTACTGCTCGGGGAGGGCGCCTACGGCTGGGCCCGGATCGCCGATTCGACCGACTGGAGGTACTGGGCGGTCGAGGTGGTGATCGGCGCGGCCGTGGTCGCGGGATCAGCCGTCGACCCCCGCCGCCGCCGGGTCGCCTGGGCCGCAGTCGCCCTCGGCGTGGCAACCGCTCTGGTGGTGTTCGCGGTGTCTACCAACGTGAGCCTCTGAGCCGGACAGATCCACAACGGTCTGCTCCGACCGCGCCGATGAGCGACCTTGACGCCGACGGCTCGACGATTTGGGCCGATCGTCGGATTCCCATTTCAACAGGCCGCGGGGTGCTGCGTTCTACCGATCTGAGCGACGGTGCCTTCGGACCTGTGACCTTCCGGGTGTTCACCGTCCAGACCTACCAGCACACCTTCCCAGCCATGCGAACCAACGCCGCCCACGTCGTCCAGACACTCCTCACCCCAGCCGGCACCGAAAACCCGCGTTCCCCAAAGCCGGTTGACACCCGGTAGAACACCAACGAAACCCGGCAGAGCGCCCGGACAACGAGCAAGGCCCAGGTCGCTGACCTGGGCCTTTACTCAGAAGTTGGTGGCGGGGGCACCCCCGTCTCGGAGGCTCAGGCCCCGTCTTGCGGACAAACCGCCAGGTCAGGGGCCTGCACACGCGCGGCGCACACCCTCCTGCACAGGGTTGGCCGCCCGATGAGTTCGCGGACGGTTCGAGAAACGAAGTCGACATGAGGGCAGTGTGCCCGCCTCCCGGTCTCCACCACACGAAGCATCGTCGACAGAAGCGTGGCCACCACCTGCCGCCGACCTAGTCGCATGGCATCCCCCACCATCGCTTCTGGTTTCGGTACTCTCGATGAGTGTCGCGAAACCAGAAATGAGGAACCCCATGGACTCACCCAATCCGCCTCGTTCCAAACTGCGAATGGAAAAGGTGCTTCACCACGAGTTCGCCCAGCAGCGGCTCCGAGAGC
>CAZEFG010000231.1:0-4276 GCA_964511355.1 uncultured Iamiaceae bacterium | reverse complement strand
GCCGACCTCAACGCCGGAGTCATCGACGACGACGAAGCGCGGCGTCGACGGGCGGAGATCGGGGCCGAAGCCGACTTCTACGGGGCGATGGACGGTGCCTCGAAGTTCGTGAAAGGCGACGCCATCGCCGGCATCATCATCACCGTCGTCAACATCATCGGTGGCTTGATCATCGGGGTAGTCCAGTTGGGTATCCCGGTCGGCGATGCAATTCAGCGGTACAGCCTCTTGACGGTCGGCGATGGTCTGGTGTCACAGATCCCCGCCCTGCTCGTCTCGATCTCGGCCGGTCTGATCGTCACCCGGGCGGCGGGGGAGTCCGACCTCGGCTCCGACGTGTTCAGCCAGTTCGCCGCCCAGCATCACGCCCTCCGTACCGGCGGCATTGCCTTGCTGGTCGTCGGGTTCGTGCCCGGGCTGCCCACCGTCCCCTTCATGATCGTCGGTGGAGCGCTGTTGATGGTGGGCCGCCGTCTGGCCACCCAGGCCGAACAATCGGCTGCCGAACCCGAACGGATGCCCGCTCCGCCCGATCCTGACGACCCGGCCGAACTGGCCCGCTCGATGAAGGTCGAGCCCGTCAGCCTGGAGTTGGCCGTCGACCTCGTCGACCTGGTCGATCCCACCGCCGGCGGCGACCTGCTCGAGCGGGTGCGCGGCCTGCGCCGCAAGCTCGCCATGGAGATGGGGGTGATCATTCCCCCCGTCCGCACCCGCGACAACCTCGACCTGCCGCTTGGCACCTACGTGGTGCGCCTGCACGGCGTCGAGGTCGGCCGCGGTGTCGCCCCACCCGGACAGGTGCTGGTCATCGCCGACGACCTCGCCGCGTTGCCCGGCCCCGAAACCCGAGAAGCCGTGTTCGGTCTGCCCGCCAAATGGATCCCCAACGGTCACCGTGCCCACGCCGAAGCGGTGGGAGGGACCGTCGTCGACCGGGCATCGGTGATCACGACCCACCTGGCTGAGATCTGTCGTCGTCACGCCCCCGAGCTGTTGAGCCGCCAGGACGTGAAGGGCCTGATCGACATCATCCGCCGGTCCGACCCCGCCATCGTCGAGGACCTCACCGCCGCGCAAGTCACCCCCGGCGAGATCCAGCTGGTGCTGCAGGGGCTGCTCGCCGAACAGGTCTCGGTGCGCGACCTGGTCCGCATCCTCGACGCCGTCGGACAGCGCGCCCGCCAGACCCGCGACACCGAGATGCTCGTCGAAGCGGCCCGCCAAGCGGTGGGGCCGGCCATCTCCATGGGCTTCGCCAACGAGAACACCCTGCCGGTGCTGACGCTTGACCCGATGCTCGAACGGGCGTTGATCTCCTCGGTCCAGCAGGGCGAGGAAGGGCGGTTCGTCGCCATCGAGGCCGAGCACGCCGAGGCCATGTCGCGCGCCATCGCCGACCGGTTGATGCAGGCCGAACAGACCGGAGCCTCCCCGGTGCTGGTCTGCGCCCCGTTGCTGCGGTCGGCGATGCGCCGGTTCGTCAGTCGGGTCATTCCCCAGTTGCCGGTGTTGTCCTATGACGAGCTGGCCGAACATCTGACCATCGAGACCCTCGGGACGGTGAGCCTTGAATACCCTGCTCAAGTTTGACGGACCCCGGCTGGACGAGCTGCTGGAGCGGGTGCAGCGCGAGCTGGGCCCGGAGGTGGCGATCGTGGAAGCCAACCGGACCCGCAAGGGGGGAGTGGGCGGTTTCTTCGCCAAGGAGTGGTTCGAGGTGATCGTCGACCCCGCCTCGGTGCCCACGGTCGATCCGTTCCTCGCCATGGCGTCGGCTGTGGCCGACGTGCGAGAGACCGCCCAGCCGTTCTCGACCGAGACCGCGGCTGACACTGAGCCCCAAGCAGGCTCGGTTCCAGACACCTTCGAGCTGGCGCTGGCGACTGCGCAACGGTCGGCCGTTACCTCGACCGTGCCGGCCACCTCCGCCGTGCCGGCCACCCCCACCGTGCCGGCACCGGCCATCTCGGGCACCCCCGCGATCACGCCGGCACCGGCCATCCCGACGCCCGAGGCCCGGGCATCGGAGGTGGCAACTGCCCGCCGGTTGTGCGATCTCGACCTGACCGAACTGCTCGCCCACCTCGACCAACTCGTGCCCGACTTGGCGATACCCAGCCAACCTGGTGCGATCGTGGCCGTGGTGGGGGACCCGACCAGCGTGCGATCGGTGGCGGTGGCGGTGGCCAGTCGCCTCGGTCTCGTAGAAGCCGATGTGGTGGTGGCCGGTCCTGAGCCAACCGAGGTGTCGCCATGGTTGGCGGTCACCGACGTTCGCACCGCGAGGGCCAGGGCCAGTCGTTGGCGCGACTCGGACCGACCGACGGTGGTGGCGGTGGAGCTCTCTCCCGGCGCCGACGGCCACGCCTGGGCGGCCGCCATGCTCGAAGCTCTGGGGGCCGACCAGGTTCGCCTGGTGGCCAAGGCCTGGCAGCTCACCGACCAACTGGGGGCCAAAGCGAAGGCGCTCGGCGGCGTCGACGGCCTCGACCTGGTCGAAATGGACGCCGCCGCCGAACCCGAGCTGTTCCTGGAGCTCGACTTGGCGGTGCTCGGCATTGATGGACGACATGCCACCCCCGAGCTGTGGGCGGCGTTGATGTACGAACGGAGGACTGATCATCGTGACCAGTGACGAGCGGCTCGCCGCCCAGGTGGCGAGAGAACTTTCGCTACCCGAGCCGGGGGTCCACTTCGGCGCCACCCTCCTGATTGCCACGTTGGTGGCATCGCCGGTGCTGGTGGCGGGAGCCACCGGGCGCCATTCGGTCCCGGTGGCCTTGTCGATCTACGCCGCGGTGCTCGTGGTCGTGTGGGTGGTGGCCGCGTTGTTCGGTTCGGCCCTGTCGGCTCCACCGTCAAAGCGGTTGCGAAGCCCCGACGCGGAGCACCCATCACCCCCTGTCCCTGACGAATCGGTAGGCTCCAGCAGTGCTCATTGAGTCCGAACGCCTCGGGTCGGTCGAGGTCGACGAAGCCAAGGTGATGACCTTCGCCGACGGTCTGCTCGGGTTTCCCGGCGCCCGCCGCTTCGCCCTGGTCGACGCCAGCGACGACGGCACCTACTTCTGGCTTCAGTCGCTGGACGATCCCCACCTGGCGTTCCTCGCTGCCGTACCGTGGGCGTTCTTTCCCGAATATGAGCCCGAGTTGTCGCGCTCTGACCAGGAGGACCTGGCCATCTCCGATCCATCCGAGGTCATGGTGCTGTGTCTGCTCACCATCACCGAAGACGCGGTCACCGCCAACCTGCTTGGCCCGCTGGTGGTCAACGCCGACACCCGCCAAGGGCGTCAGATCGTGCTCGATGACTCGCACTACTCGGCCCGGGTGCCGCTGGCGGCCGCCTGATGCTGGTCCTGTCGCGCCGGGCCAACGAGTCGATCGTCATCGGCGGCGACGTGGTGGTCACCGTGCTCGAGGTGCGAGGCGATCAGGTTCGACTGGGGATCGACGCGCCCCGCAGTGTCACCGTGCACCGCGAAGAGGTCCACGCCGAGATCCAGCGCGCCAACGAGGCCGCCTCCGCCGTGCGTTCGATCGACCTCGGCCGGCTGCCCAAGGCGCCTCGCGGCGAGTAGATCACGCGGCCCGGGGAGCCTCCGGGGCCGAAGGACCCAGGCGCCTGCACGCCCGCATGTTGACACTGGGTCTAACGGCATGGTGCGGGCGACTCATTTTGGTTCCGGAGCCCGAAAAGGCCTCCAGTTCAGGGAGTTTCCAGGCGATGACCTGATCTGAGAACACCCTTGACCGATCAGAGCACGGAGCCGGAACCATGATGAGCTCAGAGCAGCAACAACTGGTTGATTCACACCTTCCCCTGGTGGAACACCTGGTGGTGCGAGCCAGCGCTGGTTTCCCCCGTCACGTCGATCGCAGCGAGCTCATCGCTGCCGGCACCCTCGGTCTGGTCGAGGCGGCGCTGCGCTATGACGACGAGCGGGGCGTGCCCTTCGGGCGCTTCGCCGCCCGCCGTATCCGGGGCGCAGTGCTCGACGCCGTACGCAGCGCCGACTGGGCCCCGCGGTCGACTCGCCAGATGGCCCGTCAGGCTGATGCCGCCACCCAGGCCTTTGCGACCCGCTCCGGCCGCACCCCCGAGGACGCCGAACTGGCCGCCGAGATGGGCATCACCGAACCCGAGCTTCACGAGCTGCGAGGCAAGGTCCACCGCGGCGTCGTCCAGTCCCTTGAGCCTCGCCTCGCCGATGATGAGGGCAGCGGCCTGATCGATCGTCTCTTCGATCGATCCGCCGTCGGCCCCGACGAG
>CAZEFG010000230.1:0-4299 GCA_964511355.1 uncultured Iamiaceae bacterium | reverse complement strand
TGCGCGGCGACGTGCAGGAGGTGATGCTCGGCTACTCGGACTCCAACAAGGACGGAGGCATCGTCGCGTCTCGTTGGGCGATTCAGAAGGCGGTCCGCGCTTTGCGAGACACCGCCTCGCAGCACGGCGTTCGCCTTCGGCTCTTCCACGGCCGGGGCGGCTCGGTGGGCCGCGGCGGGGGGCCCGCCCACCACGCCATCCTCGCCCAACCTCACGGGGCGATCGATGCCCAGGTGAAGCTCACCGAGCAGGGCGAGGTGATCTCTGACAAATACCTGATGCCCAACCTGGCTCGACACAACCTCGAGCTCCTGGTGGCCGCCGCCCTCGAAGCCACGCTCCTGCACGCCACCTCGCGACAGGAGCCCGACACCATCGGTCGCTTCGACGATGTGATCGCCATCGTGGCTGAGGCATCTCGCGCCGCCTACCGCCGTCTCATCGACGACCCCGAACTTGTCACCTACTTCCTCACATCTACACCAGTGCAGGAGCTCGCCCGGCTGAACATCGGCTCGCGTCCGGCCAGCCGACCGGAGGAGGGCACCGGCCTGAGCGGGCTGCGGGCCATTCCCTGGGTGTTCGGTTGGACCCAGAGTCGCCAGATCGTGCCGGGATGGTTCGGTGTCGGAACCGGACTTCAGGCTGCGATCGACGCCGGGCACGGCGAACTGCTGAGGGAGATGGCGAGCGAATGGCGATTCATGAGCACGATGCTCTCGAATGTCGAGATGGCCCTGGCCAAGACCGACCTGCGCATCGCCACCAGCTACGTCGATGCGCTGGTTCCCGACGACTCGCGTCACCTGTTCAGGGTGATCGAGGAGGAATTGGCGCTGACCCGGCACAACGTTGCCTGGATCAGCGACGGCGCTGAACCACTCCACGACCAGCCGATCCTGCGCCGCACCCTTGCCGTCCGCGATCGCTACCTTCATCCGATCCACGCCCTCCAGGTGGAGCTGCTCGCCCGGGTACGTGCCAACGACGATCCCGACCCCGCCACCGAGCGAGCCTTGCTTCTCACCGTCAACGCCATCGCCGCCGGACTTCGCAACACCGGCTGAACCGCGGTCAGGCTCCCCGCTTCCGGGCCTGGAGGGTGAAGCTCATGGGGACCCGTTCGGGGCGATCGACCAGCCGCCATTCGTTCGGTGCCTGCTCCTCCATGAGACCAGGGAGCGCGCACCAGGCCACAGAGTCGTGCTCCTCGAGCGCGGTCAGCTCCATGCCCGCGTCGAGCAATGCGGTGATGATTTCGGCCATGCCGTGGTTGAACTCGATGGTCTCGGGTGACGCCACGGTGCCTTCGTGGTCGACATAGGACACGTCGCTCTCGAGCCGCACCCCTTCCGCCGTCTCGAAGTAGGGATGCGAGATCACCAGCAGATCGCCGGTTCGCTCATGGTCGAGGGTGAACAGCACCGGATGCATGTCTCGGATGAAGAGCCGGCCACCCGGACGCAGGAGGCCTGCCACCACCCGGGCCCAAGGATCGATTCGCGGCAACCAGCACAGCGCCCCGACGCCGGTGTAGACCAGATCGAAGCGCCCACCGCCAAGGGCATCGACGGCGTCGTAAACATCGGACTCGACGAAGGTTCCCTCGGCTCCGCAGTCTCCAAACAACTTACGGGCCGCCTCTAGAGCTGACCCGGAGAAGTCGAGCCCAGTGACCCGCGCCCCCAGTCGGGCGAGCGACAGGGTGTCGGTGCCGATGTGACACTGCAGGTGCACAACGTCGAGCCCCGCCACGTCGCCGAGTCGGGGCAGGTCGAAGCTCACGACGTCGGAGAGCATCTCGGGGTCGCGGCGATAGCGATCGATCCCATAGCCACCGGGGCCGACGTGCAGCGGCACCCGAGCCTCCCAGTTGGCATGGTTCAACCGTCGATACTCGGCCGCGTCGAGCGCTTCGTTCGCCATCCGGCGACAGTACCAAGGCTCTTCGATTCGGGTCCCCAAATTCGATGGTCTACGGTGCGAAGTCCGGTTGTAGAGGAGTTTTTGGCGCGCCTAGCCCCGGAAACACAAGGGAGACCATCAATGTTTCATCGCCTAGTCGCCGTCGCGGTAACGCTCATGCTCAGCTTGTTTGTGGCCGCCTGTGGCGACGACACCGACACGTCATCATCGTCAGGATCCGACGGATCGGTGGCCCCGTCCGAAACGTCGGGCAGCGAGCCCGGCGATGTCGCTGACGACACCGGTGATGTGGATGACGACCAAGGCGCTGACACCGAGGCGGGGGCCAGCGGGGACTTCGGTTCTGCCACCGTGGCGGGAACCACCTACGGCTTCGAGCGCGCCCTGCGCTGCGACCCCGACTCCCTCGGGGTCGAAGGCATCACTTCCGAGATCGAAGCCCAGTTTCTGGGCAGTGCCGACGGCGGGCGCATCCAGCTCGACATCATGACCTCCGAGCTCGCCGGCATGCCCATGCACAGTGTGTCGTGGGCCGGGCCCGAGGGCATCTTCGGTGCCACCTTCACCCAGGTCGGCGACTCCTGGATGGGCGAAGGCGACGACACCTACCAGGATGCCCCCATCGTCATCAGCGGCGATCGCGCCACGGGATCGGTCGTGCTCTACGACTCGTTCACCATGGAAGACGCACTCGACCTCGACTTCGACGTGACCATCCCCTCCGAAACCTTCGCCTGCCGCTGACCCTCGCCCCCTCGTCCCGCACACCCTCACCCCTTTGCCCCGACAACCGGGGTGGGGGCGGGATGAGGTGGGGGCCGCGGGTTAATGGCCGTTGACCGACCAGTGCCAGGGCTCAGAGGGCAGGTTGTAGAACCCAAAGTGGTGGGCGTTGTCATCCAACCACCTGAACGCAGGGCTTCGACGTGTACTGATCGACGCACCGTTGAAGGTGAAGTCAATGGCCATTCCGACCTCGTGCATCGAGTTGCCCGGTGGGGCGGTGGGTGGCGAGCACTCGTTGGAGGGCATCTCGTAGACGGCGTAGTGATCTTCGCCGCAGTGGGCACGACGCAGGGCAACCTGTTCGGCGTAGGTTCGGAATCCGCCGCCACCCAGCCGAATGCCGTCGGCCTCGGCGGCCGCCAGCAGGGCCTCAAGCTGACCAGCGAGGGACCGGTGCACCCTGATCCCTCGCACCGAAGCCAAAGGCACCCCACGGACACGGAGGTTCAGGGCCTCCTGGTGAAGGCGCTCACTCGAGCGACGAAGGTCGAGCTCGACCAACGACGATTCAAGGTTGGCGCCCTCCAGGCGAGCCCGGACCTCGGTCTGGAGCTCGGCATAGCGGAGATGCGTGGCGGCCAGTTCTTCCAAGGTCTCGGCCGCATCATCGCGGGCTGCCTCGGCCCGCGCTTCGTCGGCTTCGGCGCGTTGGCGGAGGCGGCCCAGTTGCTCGCGCGCCCGCCGGAGACGGCTGACAACGTCGGTGTCGCGTTGGGCCTTCACGTCGAGATACACCACCATGCGAGCAGCATCAGCCGGGGCCGCGCCGGAGTTGAGCGTCGCGATGTAGTCGGCACCCGGAGGGGCCACGTAGGCATTGACCGCCATGGTGGCCATGAGACCTTCGAGTTCTTCGACCTCGGCCTGTTTGTTGGTTTCGGCCACCACCGCCTGGAGCAACTCCGCTTCCGCATCGGCCAGCTCACTGTCGGTCCGCGCCAACTCCGCCTCCTGGGTCACCAGCCACAGGTCGAGAAGGTCGAGCGCCTCGGTCAGCTCTTCATCACTCGCCGCCAGCTCATCGAGCTCAGCCACCAGGGCGAGCTGACGGTGGACCAACTCCGTTCGCTGGTCGTCGACCCGATCGGCCAGGGCCGCGGTCGGACTCAACACCGCGAGCGCGACCGCGATCGCGACCGCCAGACGCCCTATCGGTTGGGACACGCTCAAGACCACCTCACCAAAGAAATTGCCGGAGCGCGCCCTCACCGGTCGGTCCATCCATCGGCACGAGACCGATCAGGGTTGAGTCAATCGCAACAGAAACGTAATCGCGAAGTGGGGTCGTCTAGAGGATCTGGGACAGGAAGAGCTTGGTGCGGTCTTCCTGGGGACTTTCGAAGAAGTAGTCGGGGGTACCGACCTCGACGATCTCGCCGTCGGCCATGAACACCACCTGGTCGGCAACCTCACGGGCGAAGCCCATCTCGTGGGTAACCACGATCATGGTCATGCCCGAACGGGCCAGTTCCTTCATGGCGTCGAGGACCTCGGCCACCATCTCGGGATCGAGAGCCGAGGTGGGCTCATCGAAAAGCATCACCTTGGGCCGCATCGCGAGGGCCCGGGCGATGGCCACCCTCTGCT
>CAZEFG010000229.1:0-4301 GCA_964511355.1 uncultured Iamiaceae bacterium | reverse complement strand
TGTCGAGGCCCACCAAGTCGAGCAGCTCCAACGGCCCCATGGGGAAGTTGCAGCCACCCTTCATGGCGGTGTCGATGTCGTCGCGGCTGGCGGTCCCGTTCTCGAGCATCCGCACTGCGTTGTTGAGGTACGGGAAGAGCAGCGCGTTGACGATGAAACCGGCGCGGTCCTTGACCCGCACCGCTGACTTGCCGCATGAGCTGGCGAACTCGACAGCAGCATCGACGGTCTCGGCCGACGCCGACAACGGCTCGACGATCTCGACCAGGCTCATCATGGGCGCCGGGTTGAAGAAGTGGATGCCGACCACCTTTTCGGGCCGGTTGGTCTTCATGGCCATCTCGATGACCGGCAGGGTCGAGGTGTTGGTCGCCAGGATGGCTCCCTCCTTGACGATGCCGTCGAGTTCGGCGAACAACGCCTGCTTGGTCGCCAGATCCTCGAGGATCGATTCGATGACCAGATCGCAGTCGGCCAGATCAGCGAGCGAATCGGTGGCGCTGACCCGGGCCAGCACCTCGTCGCGCACCGACTCTTCGAGCCGGCCTCGCTCGACCTGCTTGGCCAGCGACTTCTCCAGGCCGGTCACCATGGCGTCGGCCGACTCCTGGCGGCGCGACCGCAGGATTACCGTGTGGCCCGCTTTCGCAGCGACCTCGGCGATGCCCGAACCCATGATTCCCGAACCGACGATTCCTACCTTTAGTGTCCCCATGGGCGGCGAGGCTAACCAGGAGATACCGACCGGTACCAAGTCGGTGTGACGTCGTCGTCGATGCCCGTCGCCCCCAGTCGGCCATCCTGGCATCTAGCTTTGGGCGGGTGACGACCCCCAGCGCCGCGCTCCGATCGGCGATCGATCCTTGGTACACCGCCCCGATCGTCCCGGTTCTCCAGCGGCGACGATCGGCGCTGGTCGGATCGCTCGAAGGCTCGGTGTTGGTCCTCACCGGCCCGCCGGCGGTGCTACCTCCAGAGGCGAGTTCCCGCGACCACAGTGCTTCTTATGACCACACTGTTTCCTACGACCACACTGTTTCCTACGACCACATAGTCACGGTCGGGTGGTTGTCGGCCAGCTCGGATCTTCACCGGGCGCTGGGCGATCTCCTTGCCCGTCTCGCTCCCGACGGCTGGTTGCACTCGATCGAGGTCACCACCGGCGTCGCGTCGGTCGCCCGCGCTCAGCGTGTATCCGCCCCGATCGGGCGTATGCGCACGGGGTGGCACCTCGGTCGTGATCTTCCCGCGGCGCTGCGTCGCCGCGGTCTCGTTGTCACCGATGTCGAAAGGTTTGCGATGCCTGTTTCATCAGTCGTGCTCCGGCCGTGGGTTCACACCCGCGCCCGCCGCCGAATCGAGCCCCCGGCACCGGCTACGACGCCGCCGGACGCCGAGGACACGCCGTGAGCGCGGGGCCGTTGGCGCTCGTCGGTGGCGGCGAGTGGGGCGATGGCTGTTCGTTCGATCAGACGCTGGTCGGCGAGAGCGGCGGCGACACCGTGGTGCTGCTCACCACCGCGGCGGCCTACGAGTCGCCGGGCCAGATGGTCGACCAGGCCCGGACGTGGTTCGGCGGTCTCGGCGCGCGCGTCCAGGCGCTTCCCGTGCACGGTCGCACCGATGCGCTCGACGCGGACAACGTCGCCGCGCTGCGGGAGGCTCGGTTCATCTACCTGAGCAGCGGATCACCCATGCATCTGCGATCGGTGCTCAAGGATTCACCTCTGCTCCACGCTCTGGTCGAAGCCTGGCGCGGCGGCGCGGTGCTGGCGGGATCCGAAGCTGGAGCCGCCGTGCTGTTCGATCACATGGTCGACCCGCGTGGCGGTGCCTTCACGGTTGGCCTCGGCCTGCTGTCGGGCTTCGCCATGATCCCTCGCTTCGACACCTGGTCCGACGACAAGGTCCATCGCACGGTGGATCTGGCCCCGCCGGGCTTGCCGGTGGTCGGGGTCGAGGAGCGGACGGCCCTCATTCACCGCCACGACTCGGGCTGGACGGTCGAAGGCGTGGGAGCGGCCAAGGTCTTTCTCAATGGTTCGCCGTCGGACCTGGCCGCTCTACCCGCGATCGGCTGATCTGGTCAGCTCTGGATGATGCGGATGGTCTCGATCACCGGAAGGGGGTCGGGAGCACCCTCGCCTGGCATGCCGCCGGTGTCCTGGTGGGTGGCCATGATCGCTTCGAGCACTTCCATGCCTTCGGACACCTTGCCGAAGGTGATGTAGGAGCCCTGGGCGTCGAGCCCCGACACGCCCGGCCCGGTTCCGAAGAAGAACTGGGCGCCGGAGGAATCGGGCTGTCCGGTGTTGGCGTAGACGAGGTCGCCGGCGGAGTAGGTGAAGGGAAGCCCTTCGTCGTCGATGGTGTAGCCAGGGCCGGGATCGCCGTTGGTCTGGGTGTGGGGGGCGCCGCCCTGGAGGATCTCGATGCCCGTGTTGGAACGCATGAACACGGTGCCGTCGTAGTAACCCCATCGGGCCAGGAACACGAAGTTGTTGGCCGCTCCGGGGGTGGTCTCGGTGTCGAGGTCGACGGTGATGTCGCCCGCGTCGGTCTCGAACACCGCCTGGTAGGTGGCGCCGTCGTCGAGGCACATCGGAGGCGCCTCGGTGAACTGGGTGGTGCGCTCGACGCTGCCGTCGGTGGGCGGGCACTCAGGGTCGACCGGATCGGCGATCGGGAAGGTGGTGGGGGTGGGGCCCTGAGCCCCTTCGCCGGGTTCGGCGGTCTCGGTGGGTTCGATCGTCTCGGCCGGTGGGGTCTCGACCTCTTGGTCGTCGTCGCCGCCCTGGATGGTGGAGTAGAGGAAGGCGAGGGCGAACACGGCGACCAGGGCCACGGCTCCCAGGATCAGGTTGCGGCGGCGCTTGGCTCGGGCCATTTCGGCGGCGCGAGCGGCCTTGGCCGCCTGCTCGCGTTCCTTCTGGCGGAGGCGCTTGTCGGTTGGCATGGGGGGTAACGGTAGTGGAGCCTGGCACCCATGTTGGTAGCGTCACCGCCCGTGGCTCTTGTAGTTCAGAAGTTCGGTGGCACCTCCGTCGCGGATCCCGATCGGATTCGCGAGGTGGCCGACCACGTTGCTCGCACCCGTCGTCACGGTGACCAGGTGGTGCTCGTCGTCAGCGCCATGGGCAAAGAGACCGACGAGTTGCTCCGCCTGGCGGCCGAAGTGTCCGACATTCGCCCCGGCCGCGAGATGGACATGCTCATCACCGCTGGCGAACGCAAGGCCACAGCCCTGGTTTGTATGGCCCTCGCCGGTATAGGCGTGCCGGCCGAATCGTTCACCGGTAGCCAGGCTGGGTTCCTAACCGACACCACCCACACCAACGCTCGCATCCTCGAACTGCGGCCCGATCGCCTGCGGGAGTCGCTCGCCGCGGGTCGGGTCCCGGTGATCGGCGGGTCACAGGGGATGTCCACCGATCGGGACATCACTTTCCTGGGTCGGGGTGGGTCCGACACCACCGCGGTGGCGTTGGCCGCCGCGCTCGATGCCGACAGCTGCGAGCTCTACACCGACGTCTCCGGCGTGTTCAACGCCGACCCTCGGGTGGTGCCCAACGCCCGCCGCCTCGACAAGATCTCGTTCGACGAGCTGCTCGAGATGACCGCCACCGGGTGTCCCAAACCGGCCATGCGCTCGGTCGAGTTCGCCCGGCGCCACCACGTAACGCTCCACGTGCGCTCCGCGTTCACGTGGGAATCAGGCACCTGGGTCGTCGAGGAGGACCCCACCATGGAACACGCCATCATCAACGCCGTCACCCACGACACCGACGAGGCCAAGGTCACTCTCCAGGGGGCGCCCGACGAGCCCGGCATCGCCGCCCGGGTCTTCCGCGCTCTCGCCGAGCACGACATCAACGTCGACATGATCGTGCAGAACGTCTCTGACCACGGCGCCACCGACATCTCCTTCACCGTGCCCCACGACCAGGTCGACATCGTCCTCGACGTGCTGCCCGAGGTGAGCGAGAAGCTGGGGTCGGGTCAGGTCACCGTCGATCAACACATCGGCCGGGTCAGCGTGATCGGGGCCGGCATGCAGTCGAACCCGGGTGTCGCCGCCACCATGTTCGAGACCCTGGCCAACGAGGGCATCAACATCGAGATGATCTCGACGTCGGCGATCCGGGTGAGCTGTGTAGTGCGCCAAGAGCGGGTCGAAGACGCCGTCGTTGCCCTCCACTCGGCATTTAAGCTGGATCAGCCGCTCGTTTGAGCCGATAGCGTGGGCGCCATGAATATTGGCATTGTCGGTGCGACCGGCCAGGTCGGAGGCGTCATGCGCT